>NZ_JBHYJH010000202.1:0-14541 GCF_042740445.1 Streptomyces sp. NPDC059003
CGGGGGTCCCAGGGGGCGGAGCCCCCTGGTTCGGGAAGGGGCGGGTCTGGGGCGCCCCCGCGAGGGTCCGCCCGGGGAAAATCCCCCGAGGTAAGGGAACGGCAAAGTACCCCCGGTCGTTACCCCAGGCATGACAGCTATGACCCCCGGCTCGAACATCCCCCTGACCGCGGCCCGCGTGGCGGTGGACGTCACCGCCCCCGTGAGGCTTGACGTATCGGGCCTGCTGCTCACCGCCGACGGCAAGGTGCGCTCCGACGACGACTTCATCTTCTACAACCAGCCCGCCGGCCCAGGCGTGACGTACCGCTCGGGCGGCGGCACGTCCCCGGACGCGATCACGGTGGACACCACCGCCGTCCCCCCGGGCATCGAGAAGATCGTCGTGACGGCCAGCCCGGACGCGGCGGGCCAGACCTTCCAGGGCATCGAGCCCACGGCCACCATCCGCAACGCGGACGACGGCACGGCACTCGCCACCTTCACGCCGCCGCGGCTCGGCACGGAGACGGCCCTCGTCATCGTCGAGATCTATCTGCGCAACGGCGCGTGGAAGGCCCGCGCCGTCGGCCAGGGGTACGCCAACGGCCTCGCGGGCATCGCGACGGACTTCGGCGTGAGCGTCGAGGAGCCCGCAGCCCCCGCCGCCGCGCCGGTCGCCCCGCCGCAGGCCCCGGCCGCCCCCATGGCGCCCCCGTCCGGCCCCCCGGTCCAGGGCCCGCCCCCGCCGGTCACCACCCCGGCCGCCCCGCCGGCACCCCCCGCGGCCCCCGCGGCCCCGGCGGCCCCCGCCCCCGGCGCCGGGAAGATCAACCTGGACAAGGGCCGCGTCAGCCTCCAGAAGAACCAGACGGTCTCCCTGGTCAAGGGCGGCCGCCCGCTCCTGTCCCAGGTCAAGATGGGCCTCGGCTGGGAGCCCGCGTTCCGCGGCAAGGACATCGACCTGGACGCGTCGGTGATCGCGTACGGCCCGCAGCGCAACCACATCGACAGCTGCTACTTCGGCAAGCTGTCGATCCTGAAGGGCGCCATCAAGCACTCCGGCGACAACCTGACGGGGGAGGGCGGCGGTGACGACGAGGTGATCGTCGTCGACCTGGGCCGTCTCCCCCAGGACGTCACGGGCCTGGTCTTCACGGTGAACTCGTTCTCCGGCCAGAAGTTCACGGAGGTCGCGAAGGCCTACTGCCGCCTGATCGACGGCACCACGGGCGAGGAACTGGTCCGCTTCGACCTGACGAACGCCGAGGCGCAGACGGGCGTGATGATGGCCAAGCTGATCCGCCAGTTCTCCGGCGAGTGGGACATGACGGCGATGGGCGACTTCGTGAAGTCCCGCACCGTACGCGGCATGGTGAAGCCCGCCGCCCAGGCGCTCTAGCGGCGAGGGGCGACGGGCGACCGGTGACGGACGGCCCGGCCTAGGCGAACAGCCCGCTGTACGCGTTCAACGCGGGCTGTCCGCCCAGGTGGGCGTAGAGCACCGTCGCGTCCGGGCCGATCTCGCCGCGGCGTACGAGGTCGATGAGGCCCGCCATCGACTTCCCCTCGTACACGGGGTCGGTGACCATGCCCTCGGTGCGGGCGGCGACGCGCATCGCGTCGAGGGTCGCCTCGTCGGGGACGCCGTAGGTGCCGCCGTGGTAGCGCTCGTCCAGCTCGACGTCGGCGGCCTCGATGTCACGGCGTACTCCGACGAGCGCGGCGGTGGAGCGGGCGATGCGGAGGATCTGCTCGCGGGTGCGGGCGGGTTCGGCGGAGGCGTCGATGCCGAGCACGCGGCGCGGCCGGGCCCGTCCCCCCGCCGCCGCCTCGTCCTCGGCGAGTGCCGCGAACCCCGCGACCATGCCCGCCTGCGTCGACCCGGTCACCGAGCACACCACGACCGTGTCGAAGAAGACCCCCAACTGCCGCTCCTGCTCGGCGACTTCGGCCGCCCAGCCCGCGAAGCCGAGCCCGCCGAGCCGGTGCTCGGACGCGCCCGCCGGGATGGCGTAGGGCTTGCCGCCCGCCTCCTCGACCTCCCGTACCGCCTGCTCCCAGCTCTCCTTGATGCCGATGTCGAACCCGGCCCGCACCAGGCGCACATCGGCGCCCGCGAGACGGCTGACCTGGATGTTGCCGACCTTGTCGTAACCGGGGTCCGACCAGTCGACCCAGCTCTCCTGCACGAGCACGCACTTGAGCCCGGCGTGCGCCGCGGCCGCCGCGACCTGCCGGGTGTGGTTGGACTGCACGCCGCCGATCGACACGAGCGTGTCGCAGCCCTGGGCGAGCGCGTCGGCGACCAGGTACTCCAGCTTGCGGGTCTTGTTGCCGCCGTAGGCGACGCCGGAGTTGCAGTCCTCGCGCTTGGCCCACAGGGCGGCTCCGCCCAGGTGCCGGGTCAGACGGTCGAGCCGGTGCACGGGTGAGGGGCCGAAGAGGAGGGGGTGGCGGGGGAAGGAGTCGAGCGTGGCGGCGAGGGGCACGGCAATCTCCGGTCGGTCAAGGGGGGGTTGGGGAAGAAGGGGGGGTGGGGAAGGTGGTGCGGCCGGCCCGGTCGGCCCGGTCGGCCGAGATGGGTCGGTCGGCTCAGACGGTGCGGCCGTCGCCCGGAGCGTCGCCGCGGCCGCCGCGGCCGCCGCCCGGATCGTCGTCGGCGAGCTCCTCGAGCGCCCGCCAGATCTCCGTGGTGACGCGCACGGCCGCGTCCGTGTCGCCCGCCGCGCACGCGTCGATCAGGCGGTCGTGCAGGGCGACGGAGCGGCACCGGCTGCCCGCGCCGAACATCCGGCGCTCCAGGCGGCGGATCAGCGGGGTGTAGCGGGCGATGGTGGCGGCGGCCGCGCGGTTGCCGCCGGCGTGCACGAGCACGTCGTGCACCGCGTCGTCGGCGTCGAGGGCCGCGGCCACGTCACCGGACGCGACGGCTTCGGAGAAGCGGGAGTTGGCCGCGCGCATCGCGTCGATGTGCACGGGGTCGAGGCGGGGCACGGCGGCGCGCGCGGCCAGTTCGTGCATCGCGCGCACCACGGCGGCCGCGTCGCGGACGTCGGCGGCGACCAGCGGCGTGACCCGGGTGCGGCTCTGCGGCTTCGTCTCGACCAGGCCCTCGTCGGCCAGGCGCGCGAGCGCCTCCCGGACGGGCGCCCGGGACAGGCCGAGCAGCTCGGCGAGGTCGACGTCGCGCACGACGGCGCCGGGCTCGATGTCCCCGCCGACGATGGCGTCACGTATCGCCACGTACGCCTGGTCGCGGAGGAGTGAGCGGCGCACGGGCCGTAGAGCGTCCATGAACTGAAATATTAGATACCAGTTCGGGCTTTGAACAGATGCCCGAGCGCGCGGATAGGGGCGAGGGCGCGCGCCGGCGGTCGGCCGGCACGCGCCCTCGTCCTCCGTCTCCGTCTCCGTCTCCGTCTCCGTCTCCGTCCGTGGAGCCTCGGCCCTCAGCGGATCCAGGGCCAGTCCGCCGCCCGTCCCGCCTCCAGGAGCTGCACCATGCGGAACGCCGCGTCCGAAAGCCCTCCGAACACATGGCGGTTGCCCGTGCCCGACGCGCCGTGGCCCGTCCGGTAGCCCGCCAGGTTCCAGGTGTACACCGGGATGTGCGCCGGGATCTGGTCGGTCGGGTCGCCGTGGTGGCTGTACGCGGCCTGCTCGTCGGTGACGATCAGGACCCGGTCGTGCTTGCGGTAGTGGCGGCGCACCGCCTCGGTGGTGTCGGTGCCGCCGAGGCTGTCGAAGCGCTCAAGGACCTTCAGGACCGACTCGCCCTTGCGGTAGGGCACTTCGGCGCTCGTGGTGCCGAACTGGACGAGGTCCGCGTCCGCCGCCCGCAGTGCGAGCGCCGTGCCGAACACCGCCGCCGCGTCGGCGCGGTCGAGCTGCGAGCGCTCCGACAGCGGCGCCCACATCGACCCGGAGCGGTCGACGAGGATCAGCGAACGGCCCGGCAGCGCCGGTACGTTGCCCAGCGAGTGGCCGAGCGCCTGCTCCAGCGGGTACGCCCAGCGCAGCGACGGCGCGTGCTGGTACGCGGCGAGGTAGCGGAACGGGAACTGCCGCGACCGCGCGACCTCCGCCGGGTCCGCGAGCCGCGCCGCGACGCCCGCCGCGACCTCGTCGCTGACGCCCGCCTCGTCGAAGTTCCGCAGGTTCCGCACGAGGGCCATCACGCCCATCGACGGGATCACGGCCTCCCACGCGGCCCTGTCCATCGGCCCCTGCAGCCAGCCCGCGAGCGCCTCCCAGGTCATGCCCGCGGCGGCGAGCCGCTCGGCCGCGCCCGCGCCGGTGACGACGCGGCGCCGCTTGGCGACGCGCAGCGCCATCAGGTCGCGGTGCGCGGCGAGCACGGGCAGCGACCCCGGCACCACGGCCGTCTCCGGGTGGTGGCGCCGGTCGAGCGCGTACTGGAACAGGTCGCCCTGCCACGGCTTGTCCGGGTCGGGCGCGGCGTGCACCAGGTTGAGGATGTCGCCGAAGCGGTAGCCCTTGGACGCCGTGTCGTACTTCAGGAGCGACTTCTCGCTGTAGAGGCGGCGTACGGCGTCGGCGATGCCGCGCTTGACGGGCTTGGGCACGGTCCGTCCGTACGTCGCCGTCCAGTAGCCGAGCAGCTCGCCGGGCTCGTCCGGGCGGCGCAGGACGGACGCGACGACCTGGCGGTTGGCGGGTCCTTCGGTGGCGCCCGCCTCCAGGCGCGCCCGTACGTACTCGGCGGCGCCGACCAGCGATGCCGTGCGCATGTTGCCGTCGCCGCGGAGCCAGCCGAGCAGGCCCGCGGTCCACTCGGGGTCCTCGACGGCGAGCTTCCGCACGAGCGCGGCGAACCGGTCGTCGCGGGCCTCCCCGCTCTCGTAATACGTCTTCTGCGTCACGAAATTCGCGACCGCGAGCAGAAAGAGCTCCGAGCGGGCGTCCCGGAGATGTCCCCGGCCGCCCTCGTGAGTGCGGGTGATCTCGCCGGTCGAGCGGACGGGCGAGGTGAGAAGTGCCTTGGTGGCCTTGACGTTGAATCGGGCCATGATGAATTCCCCCGGAAATGCTGAAGGTGTCCAGAGATCTGAGGCGGCGGAACTGACATTGGTGCTCTGGCCCCTGAGCTACACCGGCCTGAAGTGCCGGTGGCGGGACTCGAACCCGCGACCTCCCCGTTAGCAGCGGAAGTAAGTCCTGCCTGCGCACCTGGACATGGATCACTTTAGGAAGAAGGGGTTCTCGGGCGCCAAGGGTTTTTCCGGGGCGCAACCGTACGATGCCCGGAAGGCGTCGCTCTGTTCGGTCGAGCCGGGGGTCGACCGGGGTCGGACCGGGGAGGGGACTGGCGGTATGGCAGGGGCCATGCGGAAGACGCCCGCCGCGATCGGGGGCTATCGCGTCGTCGCGCGGCTCGGCGCGGGCGGCATGGGCCGGGTGCACCTGGCGCGGTCCGCGTCCGGGCGCCCCGTCGCCGTGAAGACCGTGCACGCGCACCTCGCCACCGAGCCGGAGTTCCGCGAGCGGTTCCGCCGCGAGACGGCCGCGGCGCGGGCCGTCACCGGCCCCTTCACCGCGGCCGTGCTCGACGCCGACCCCGACGCGGAACGGCCGTGGCTGGCCACGGAGTTCTGTGCGGGCCCCGACCTGACGGAGGCCGTCGCCGCGCACGGCCCGCTGTCCGCCGCCGACCTCGCCGCGCTCGGCGCCGCGCTCGCGGAGGCGCTGCTCGCCGTGCACGCGGCGGGTCTGGTGCACCGCGATCTGAAGCCGGCCAACGTCGTCGTGACGCGGGCGGGGCCGAAGGTCCTCGACTTCGGCATCGCCAAGAGCGCGGCCGACGACAGCCTCACGGCGAGCGACGAGGCCATCGGCTCCCCCGGTTTCATCGCGCCCGAGCAGCTGGCGCGCGGCGCCGACGGGACCCGGCCGGGGCCGCCCGCCGACGTGTTCGCGCTCGGCGCGGTCCTCGCGCTCGCCGTGACGGGGCGGGCCCCGTTCGGCGCGGACGGCGCGGCCCGCGTCCTGTACCGCACGCTGCACGAGCCCCCGGACCTGGACGCCGTACCCGACCCCGTGCTGCGCACGTTCCTCACCCGCTGCCTCGCCCGCACCCCCGAGGACCGGCCCACGGTCGCGGACGTCCTCACTTGGTGCGGGCAGCGGACGGCGACCGCGCCGTGGTGGGAGCGGGGTCCGGTGGCCGAGCTGATACGGCGTCACGAGGACGAGGTGTCACGGCTGTTGGCGCCGGACGTCGAAGGGGATGCCTCGTCCGGCGGGAGCGGCGGCAGCTCGTACGGCGTACGGGACGTGGGTACCCGTCCGACCGACCGCCTCCTTCCGGAGCCCTCCGTCACCGCCCCGCTGAGCGACACTCCGGCGCCCGGCCCGGCCCGTCGGCGGCTGTTCCTGTGGGGCGGTGGCGCACTGGCCGCGGCGGCCGCGGGCACGGTGGCCGTCGCCGCCCTGACGGGGGACGACGGCAGACGCGGCGGGCGGCGGCCCGCGCGCGGGCCCCGGGGCCGCGTCCTGTGGAGCCGTGACGTGGGCGACCTCAACCCCCGTACGCTGCTGCGCCGCGGCGACGACCTGTATCTGCTCGGCGCGGACGGCTTGATCTGTCTCGACGCCCGGTCCGACACGGTCCGCTGGGAGTACCCGGAGCGGAACATCCAGCTGGTGGAGCGCCACCGCGACACGGTCTACGTACTGCAGGACGACCTGTTCGAAGCGGAGGTGCACGCCCTCGGCGCCGCCACGGGCCGCCAGGTGTGGACGTCCCCGACCCCGGTCCTGAACCCCGCGCGGCGCGCGGTCAAGCCGTACCACTACAACGCCCCGAAGAGCGCCCTCGAGGGCGACCACGGCACGTTCGTGCTCTGCGGCGACGTGCTGTGCCTGCTGACGTACGCCTCGTACGACACCCTGTGGGCCCAGCGCAGCGCGTGGGGCAGGCACTGGCGGGCCTACGGCTTCGACACCCGCACCCATCGGGCCCTGTGGTTCCACGAGGGGGACGCCGCCGGAGTGATCGGGACGGACCAGGCGGGCGGCCGCATCGCCGTGGCCACGTCGGCGCACCGGAGCGGCGGGCTCGCGGACGAGGAGCCGCGCGGCCCGCTCGTGGTGCTGCGCGCCGACGACGGAACCGTGGAGCGGACCGTCCGCAACGGCGCGGCCCGTCCGGGCGTCCACCCGGGCGCGCGCGGCACCGCCCTGTACGCGACGCGGACCGCCGTCCGGTCGGTCGACCTCGCCACGGGCCGCGTCCGCTGGACCCGCCGCGCGGAGCGGATCGGCGCCCGCACCCCGCGTCCCGTGCGCGGTCTGGCGCTCGTCGCGACGGGCGACGGCGTCAGCGCGTACGACGCCGAGGCGGGCGGCGGGCTCCGCTGGACGCGGTCGGGGGTCAGCGAACTGGCCGCGTCCGACGGCTCGTTGCTCACGTGGGGCGAGGACGCCGGGCGCGGTACGGGTGCCGCGGCGGCGTACGCGTACGTGGCGGGGCCCGAGCCCGGCACGCGCGGCGGACCCGGCTGGGGCCTGCACGCCCTGGACGTCCGCACCGGCAGGACCGCCTGGGCGGTGGAGCTGGACGCGATCGGCGCGGTGCGGGCGGCGGCGGCCGGTGGCGGCCTGGTCCACCTGCTGGCCGACGGCACGCTCCGGACGGTCCGGGCCCCGGGTCGTCGCCGATGACGACGCCGCTCCTGCCGGAGGACCCCCTCACGCTGGGGCGGCACCGGCTCCTGGCCCGCCTGGGCGCGGGCGGCATGGGTCAGGTGTATCTGGCGCGCAGCCCCGGCGGGCGCCTCCTCGCGGTCAAGACGGTGCACGCGCACCTCGCGGACGAGCCGCACTTCAGGGAGCGGTTCCGGCGCGAGGCGACCGCCGCGCGGGCGGTCACCGGGGCCCATACGGCGGCGGTGGTGGACGCGGACCCGGACGCGGAGCAGCCGTGGCTCGCCACGGCCTACCTCCCTGGCGTGACACTCCGTCAAGCCGTCGCGGAGACCGGCCCGTTCACGCCCGCGACCGCCCGCTCGCTGGCCTCCTGCCTCGCCGAGGCCCTGACCGGCATGCACGCCGCGGGCATCGTCCACCGCGACCTCAAACCGTCGAACGTCCTGCTCACCGCCGACGGTCCCCGCGTCATCGACTTCGGCATCGCACGCGCCACAGGCGACCACGCCCGGGGGCCGCTGACCGCGACGGGCGCGATGCTCGGCACGCCCGGCTACATGGCGCCCGAGCAGGTCCTCGGCACCGAAGTGGGCCCGGCGACGGACGTGTTCGCGCTGGGCGCGGTGCTCGCCTTCGCCACGACGGGCCAGCACCCCTTCGGCACGGGCCCGGTAGCGGTCCTGCTCTACCGCGCGGCCCACGAGGACCCGGACCTGACCGCCGTCCCGGAGACGGAGGGCCTCCGCGAGCTGATCACGGCGTGCCTGCACAGGACCCCGGCCCGGCGCCCCACGGCAACGGCCGCCCTCACCGCGACCACCCACCCGAACCCACCCCTGTGGTGGCGGGACCAGCCCCTGCGGTCACTGATCGCCGAGTCCACGCACACCACCAGCCCCCTCACCGCATCGCCAACCCCGCTGCAAGAGCCCACCCTCGCAACCCCAACCCCAACCCCAACCCAAAAGCCCGCCCCTGCCGCCCCCACCCACCACCGCCGCCGCACCCTCACCCGGCGCTCCGCACTCCTCGCCGGAGGCGGGGGGCTCGCGGCGCTGGCGGGATGGGCCATCAGCACCTCGTCCGGCCGGCCGGACGACACCGCGGACGCGGACGGTCTGGCGCTGTCCACGGGGCGGAAGGCACCGGGCGCCACGCGGTGGACGCTGACGCTCGCGGCGGCGGGCGGCGGCCTCGACGGCATGCTGCTCACCGGCACCACGGTCCTGGTGCACGGCCCGCGCCCCGACAGCGCCCTCGGCGGCACGGTCCACGCCGTCCACGCCACCGACGGCACCTCGCGCTGGCAGCAGAAGGGCGGTTCGGACGCCGCACCCCGGATGTGGGGTGTCGTCGACGACCTCCTCATCGCGCCCGACGTCCTCGCGGGCGCCGCCGACCTCCGTACGGGAAAGCCCTGGCCGGTGGAGAACGCCTGGCCGGGGACCACCCGCTGGTACGCGGTCGCGGGGCGGCGGCTCGTCACGCTGGGCGCCGTCGGCAGCACGGACTTCGAGCTGCGGCTGCGTACGCTGCCCGCGGGCGGCTCCGCCGTGACGCGCAAGGACGTGCCGGACTGGCACCGGCCCGCCGTCCACGGCTCGGCGCTGCTGCTCGCCGCGCAGCCCGGCTCGTTCGACGAGGGCGCGATGTGCGTCGACGCGGACAGGGGCGCCACGCGGTGGACGTACAAGGGACTCGGTTCCGACGCGCGGGCGGTGGCCGCTCCCGCGACGCTGCCCCAACGCGGCGGGCGCGGGCCGCGGTTCGCGCTCGTGACCGACGAGGGCGAGCTGCACCTCATCGGCGTCCGCGACGGCAAGCAGCTGGCGCGCCGCGGGCTCGGCATCGCGGCGGGGCGCGGCACGACCGCCGTCGGCCGGGTGGCCGACACCGGCCTCGTGCTCGGCGGCGGGCGGCTCATCGCCTTCGACCCGGACGACGGCAAGGAGCTGTGGCAGCACCCCACGGCCGGGCTCACCGCCAGCTGGCGGCGCGGCCCCGGCGGCGCACCCGCCCCCGTGACCGCCGACGGGGTCCTGCTGCACTGGACGGACCCCACAACGCTGGCGGCCGTCGACGTCGCCGACGACGGCAGAACGCTGTGGGAGGCGCCGTTCGGCGCCACCGCCCAGTGCCCGCCCGCCGTCGGCGGCGCCACCGTCTACGCCACCGCGGGCCGCGTGTGCCGGGCCCTGTCGCTGCGCGGCGGCAAGCGCCTCAGGGAGTGGCGGCTAGACGACACGGCCGCCGCGCTCGCCGCCGACGCCTCCGGGTGGTACGCGCTGATCGGCAAGGAGTCCGTCCGGGCCGTCAACGCGCCGACGACGTAAGGGCGTTCAGCTGCGCACCCGCCGCCACGGACCCGTGATCGCGAACATGATGCCGGGCGTCTGGATGTTGGCGAACAGGGTCCTGCCGTCCGGCGAGAACGTGACGCCCGTGAACTCGCTGTAGGAGGGCTTCTCCGGTGTGCCCTCGTTGAGTTCGTTGCGGGCGATCGGGTACGTGCGGCCGCGCTCCGTCGCGCCGAACAGGTGCTGGACGCCGTCGCCGTCCTCGGCCAGGATCAGGCCGCCGTACGGCGAGACGGTGATGTTGTCCGGGCCGTCGAACGCGCCGTCCTTGTCCGGGTCGGCGTTCACGCCCAGCCGGACCTTCAGGGTCAGGGTCCGGCGGCCCGGGTGGTAGAACCACACCTGCCCGTCGTGCTGCACTCCGGGGCTCTCCGCGCGGGCGTACGAGGAGACGATGTACGCGCCGCCGTCGCCCCACCACATGCCTTCGAGCTTGCGGGCGCGCGTGACGGCGCCGAGGTCGAACTGCTTGCGCACCGGGACGGTGCGCGCGTCGCGGTCGGGGACCTCCACCCAGTCGACGCCGTACACCGTGCCGATCTTCGTGGCGCGCGACAGGTCGTCGACGAACCGACCCCCGGAGTCGTAGCACTTGGGGGCCTTCAGGACGCCCGCGTCGTCGGCGAGGGCCCGCAGCCTGCCGCGGCCGTGCCGGAAGCCGTCCGGCGGGGTCCAGCGGTAGAACAGGCCGTTGGGCCCGGCCGCGTCCTCCGTCAGATACAGATGGCCCCGCTTGGGGTCGACGACGACGGCCTCGTGGGCGTACCGGCCGAGGGCCTTGACCGGCTTGGGGTCACGATTCGCGCGCCGGTCGTGGGGGTCGACCTCGAAGACGTAGCCGTGGTCCTTGGTCATGCCGTTGGTGCCGGCCTTGTCCTCGGTCTCCTCGCAGGTCAGCCAGGTGCCCCACGGGGTCGAGCCGCCCGCGCAGTTGGTGGCGGTGCCCGCGACGCCCACCCACTCGGCGACGTGTCCGCCACGCCGGACCTCGACGACCGTGCAGCCCCCGGACGCGGCCGGATCGTAGACCAGGCCCTCGGTGAGCGGCACCGGGTGCGGCCACTTCGAGCGGGGGCCGCTCAGCTCGTGGTTGTTGACGAGCAGCGTCACCCCGCGCGGCCCGGCGAAGGCGGCGGTGCCGTCGTGGTTCGACGGCGTGAACTCGCCGGTCTCCAGCTTGGTCCGGCCGCTGTGCGTGAGGACGCGGTACGAGAACCCGGCGGGCAGCGCGAGCAGGCCCTCGGGGTCGGGGACGAGCGGGCCGTAGCCGGGCCCGTGGCCGTGCCCGTCGGCCCCGGCCTCCTCCGTCTCCTGCGCGGCGAGGGCCCCGGGCGCGGTGGCGAGCGCGCCGACGCTGCCGGCGAGCGCGATCCCCGCCCCGGTGGCGGCGGATCGTCTGGTGAAGTCCCTGCGAGTGAGCGACGACATGGTTTCTCCTGAGGGAGCGGACGACGGCGGGTGCGAGGGGGGCGGCTACGACCGGGCTGCTGTCGGCGACAGATTCCCGCTCACGTATAAACGGCAGTTGAACGCCGTCCGACTTCGGCGGTCAGCTTCCGGAGCACCTCATTCCGTGCGCCGTCAGCCCGTGATTCCGTCAGCCCTCAGGAGATCCCGTATGACATCCCGTACGACCCTGCCGAGCACCGGCCGCCGCGTCCTCGTCAGCGGCGCCTCGCGAGGGCTCGGCCGGGCCCTCGCCCGCGCGTTCGCGGACAACGGCGACCGGGTCGCGGTGCACTTCGGGTCGCGCAAGGAGGAGGCGCGGGACACGCTCGACTCGCTGGCCGGGGACGGCCACGCCCTGGTGGGCGGCGATCTGTCGGACCCGGAGGGCGCGCGGGACGTCACCGACCGCGCGGCCGACGCGCTCGGCGGCATCGACGTCCTGGTCAACAACGCCGCCGTGAACCTGCCGCACCCGCCCGCCACCACGTCGTACGAGGACTGGACCGCGCTGTGGCAGCAGCACGTGTCGGTCAACCTGCTCGCCACGGCGAACCTCAGCCACCTCGCCGCACACCGCATGATCGGCCAGGGCACGGGCGGCCGGATCGTGAACATCGGCTCGCGCGGCGCCTTCCGCGGCGAGCCGGACCACCCCGCGTACGGCGCGACGAAGGCGGCCGTGCACGCGCTCGGCCAGTCCCTGGCGGTGGCGCTCGCGCCGCACGGCATCGCGGTGGCGTCGGTGGCGCCCGGGTTCTTCGAGACGGAACGCGTGGCGCACCGGCTCAGCGGGGCCGAGGGCGCGGCGATCCGGGCACAGAGCCCGTTCGGGCGCGCGGGCACGGCCGAGGAGATCGCGGCGGCGGTGCTGTGGCTGGCGTCCCCGGCGGCCGAGTGGTCCTCGGGCACGGTCCTGGACGTCAACGGGGCTTCGTACCTGCGTACTTGAGAACGGGCGTGCGAATGTGACGCGCGCGTAACTGGTCGGAAGGGACTTCGTAAACAAGGTCAACAGACGCGGACCGGCTGTAAAGCCATGATTTCGCGCGGCACGCCTTGACCGTCGGTGTCCCCCGCAATAGACATCCCCTACCTGCATCACCCACGCGGGGAGGCGAGCCGGAGTGGACGCGCACCGGGCACGCCACCTGCACGAGGACCGGCTGATGAAGCTGGCCCATGTGACCGGGGTCGGACTGGGGAGAGACGACCGCTCGGGCACGGACGTGATCATCGTCTTCGTCACCCGCCGGGTGCCGCGCGACCGGCTCCGGGACGAGGACGTGGTTCCGGACACGCTCGAAGGCATCCCCGTGCGCGTGCTCGCGATCGGCGACGTCGACGCGCAGGGCACCTCCTGAGACACGGTCCGGCACCCGAACCCTCACCAGGGAAAGGCTCAGGAAGGGGTGGTCTGGCGTGCGCCAGTCCGAATTGATGCGAGGACCCACCGGCGGAACGCTCACCGACAGTTCGCGGCAGCAGGCGCTGTCCGACTTCCTGCGGCGGGAGGAGCCGCTCGCCAACGTCGTCGGCTTCGGACACGGGGTGAAGTGGGTCGGCGGACAGCCCACCGGCGAGCCCGCCGTCCTGGTGTTCGTCGCCCAGAAGGTGCCCGAGTCGCTGCTACCCGAACGGGATGTGATTCCGCGTCAGATGGACGACGGGACCCCCACGGACATCATCGCGGTCGGCCATGTGGCCGCCCAGCGCCAGCAGCAGCGCAGGTCCGCGCGGGCCGAGGACCGCTCGCCGCTGGCCTTCGACGGCGAGGGCCGGATCTCCGAACAGCTCGCGGGGATCGGCCAGCCGTCCCTGGAGGAGCGCATCGGCCCCGCCGCGTTCGAGCCGCAGCTGCTCAAGCGGCGCATGCGGCCGTGCCCCTCGGGCTTCTCCGTCGGCAACGTACGGGTCACCGCGGGCACCCTCGGCAGCGTCGTGTACGACTTCCTGCCCGGCGCCACCGTCGACCCGCCCGGCGCGGGGCTCGGCGTCCCCGCCAAGTTCTACATCCTGTCCAACAACCACGTGCTCGCCGACTCCAACCGCGCCCAGTCCGGCAGCGCCATCGTGCAGCCCGGCGTGTTCGACGGCGGCCAGGACCCGGCGGACCGCATCGCGACCCTGGACCGCTTCATCACCATCCAGTTCGCGCCGCAGATCCCGCTGGACCGGCACAACAACGTCGTCGACGCGGCCCTCGGCTCCGTCGACTTCCAGGACGCGACGCGCGAGCAGTACTTCAGCGGGGCGCCGCGCGCCTGGCGGCGCAAGGCCAAGGTGGCCGTCGGCGACACCGTCAAGAAGTCCGGGCGCACCACGAACATCAGCTTCGGCCGGATCATCTCCGTCGACGCGACGATCGACGTCAACTACGGCACCGCGGGCACGGCCCGCTTCAAGGACCAGATCCTCACGACGAACATCTCCGCGGGCGGCGACTCCGGTTCCCTCGTCACCTCGCTGGACAACGTCGCGCTCGGGCTGCTCTTCGCCGGTTCGTCGACCGTCACCGTCATCAACCACATCGAGAACGTCCGGGCGCTGCTGCGCGTCGAGGTCGCGGAACAACTGGCCTGAGGGAGGGCCCCATGACCACACAGGCACGCAAGCAGAAGGCGGCCACCCGCGCGGAACACCGCTTCTTCAACCCGCAGGGTGCCGAGGTCAAGACGCGGGACGAGGCGTTCGCCGCGCCCATGGACGTCTCGGCGGAGGCCGTCTCCGCGCAGTGCGCGCTGACGCTCCACAACGGCCAGGTCACGTTCGCCATCGAGGTGAAGTACAACCCCAACACCTACCCGCACGTCGTCACCGGCGGCCAGATCACCTCCGGCATCTGCGGCGCCCCCTGGGACCTCACCGGCGGCCACCTCGGCGACACGCTCCGCCTCGACGCGAAGCGGGCGGGCCAGGGCTCGTGCGCGTCGACGATCACGATCGTCGGCGAGTACCAGAACCCACCCGCGTACCGCGGCACCTACGGCTTCGACGGCGCGACGTCTTCGTTCAAGCACGTCACCCGCTACGAGTGCTGACGCTGGCGGGGGCGCCTTGAGCGGGCCCCCTTTCGGCCCTCCGGGCC
>NZ_JBHYJH010000203.1:0-14479 GCF_042740445.1 Streptomyces sp. NPDC059003
GCCGCTACCGCGGCGGCTTCATCTCCCACCCGCCCGCCCGTTTCCACCCCGACGCCGGGCGAACGCCCCCAGCGGGGGCCCGGCACCATCGGCGCCTGCGGCCCGGTGGCACCATCCGCCGCTACCGCGGCGGCTTCATCTCCCACCCGCCCGCCCGTTTCCACCCCGACGCCGGGCGAACGCCCCCGGTGGGGGCCCGGCACCATCGGCGCCTGCGGCCCGGTGGCACCATCCGCCGCTACCGCGGCGGCTTCATCTCCCACCCGCCCGCCCGTTTCCACCCCGACGCGGGGTGGACGCCCCCGGTGGGGGCTCGGCGCTGTCGGCGTCTGCGGGTTCGGGGGCATAGCGGCGACGCCCGCCCTGGGACGTCCGCCCATGGGCGGGTGGGCGGGGAGAAGCCGCCGCGATAGCGGCGGGACGTGCACCCATGGAGCGGCCGGGTGTGTGGGCAGGACCGGCACCCATGGGCGGGTGGGCGGGGCGTGTGGGGCATGGGCGACGGGCTCAGGCGGGGCACACAGGGCGGCCAGCCTCAGCCGGGGGCTACCCATGGACCGTCGAAAACTGGCGGGGGCGCGGCCAGGGCGGTCACCCATGGGTGGGTGGGCGGGAAGATGCCGTCGCGATAGCGGCGGGGCGTGCAGCCATGAGGGGGCGGACACAGGCGGGGGCACGTACAGAGTGGTCGGCCCGGGCGGCGGGGCGTGTGGGCAGGGGTGTTGCGCACAGGCGGGGTGCGGGCAGGGGTGGTTGCCCTTGGGTGGGGGGTTAGGGGGTTGGGGGGGCTGAGTTTTTGTTGTTGGGGGTGGGTGGGGGGTCGTCCGTCGTGGCGTACCAGGCGCCTGCGCCTACCGCGGCGGCCAGGACCGCGCCCGCCGCGCCCAGGGCGATGCGGCGGCGGCGCGTAGAGGCGCGGTGGCGGGCCGAGCCGGGGCGGACGGAACCCGTGGCACGGGGAGCGCGGGCGGTGCCGCGGGCGCCGCCCGCCAGCTCCTCCGGGCCGGGCACACGCATGGACGTGTGGGTGTCCCGGTTGGCGTCCGCGGGCGCCGCCCCGGGCACCAGGGGGACGGCCCCCCGCCGCGGGGGCTGCTCACGCGGCTCGGGCGCCGCCTCCTCGTGCGCGTCCTCGGCCTGCACCTCCGCGTCCGGCTCGTCGACGTCCAGCGGCGGCATGCCCGCAAGCAGCGGAAGCTGCTCACGCAGGCGCGCGGCCAGCTCGGAGGCGCGCAGCCGGGAGGCCGGGGCCTTGGCGAGGCACTGGACCATCAGCTGCCAGAGCTCGTCGGGGATACCGGGAAGGGGGACCACGGTCTCCGTGACATGGCGTCGCAGGACCGCGCCGGGGTGCCCGCCGCCGAAGGGCGTGAAGCCCGCGAGGAGCTCGTAGAGGACGGTGGCCAGGGCGTAGATGTCGACCGCGGCGCGCGGGGGCAGGCCCTCGATGATCTCGGGGGCCAGGTAGTCCGGCGTACCGATGATCTTCGTGGCGCGGGTGCGCCGCGGGGAGTCGATCAGCTTGGCCACGCCGAAGTCGGTGAGGAGGGCGGGGTGGGAGCCGCCGGGGCCGAGGGCGCCCTGCATGTCCAGGAGGACGTTCTCCGGCTTCACGTCGCGGTGCACGATGCCGGCGGCGTGGGCGGCGGCCAGGCCGTCCGCGACGTCCGCGACGATCGCGACGGCGGCCTCCGGGGCCAGGCGGCGCTCGCGCTCCAAGCGGGTGCGCAGGTCGGTGCCGCGGACGAGGTCCATGACGAGCGCGAGGTCGTTGCCGTCGACCACCAGGTCGTGGACGCCCACCACGCGCGCGTGGTCGAGGCTGAGCAGCGCCGTGCGCTCCTGGACGAAGCGGCCGACGAGCTCCTGGTCGGAGGCCAGGTCCTCGCGCAGCAGCTTGATGGCGACCGGCCCCTCGGGCCCCTCGCCGAGCCACACCGTGCCGGCGCTGCCACGGCCCAGGATCTGATGGGCGGTGTACCGGCTGCCGATCTTGCGTGCCAAGACTGCTCCTACGGATGTGTGTTGGCGTCAAAAGTACGCGGCCATGACGCCAACCTTCACTCCGGGAGCGGAAATCACCCCACAGATGTCGACAAATCCCCAGGGTCACTGTGGTGTTGCCGGACGGCGGGCCCCCGCCGGGGCCCGTCTCAAGGGCTCAGGTCCTCAGGTTCCTGAGGACCTCAGGTCTTGATCTTCGAGGCCCAGTCCGACACCTCGTTGTAGACGTCCTTGAGCTGTTCCCAGTAGCCCTTCGTCGTACCGATCCAGTCCTGGAGCGGGCTCAGCTCCCAGACCAGCCAGCTCGCGACGAACAGGATGACGAGCACGACCAGGCAGCCCTTCAGGCAGCCGAGGCCGGGGATCTTCGTCGGGTTCGCGCTGCGCTGGCGCCGCTGACGGGGCTCGGGCGGCTGCGGGGCCTGCGGCTGGGGCGCGGGGGCGGGGGCCTGCGGCTGCGGCGCGTACGGCTGCGGCTGCATCTGCTGGGGCTGGTGCTGCGGCGCGTACGGCTGGGGCTGGTGCTGAGGGGCGTACGGCTGCGGCTGGCGCTGGGGCTGCGGCTGCGCCTGGGGGCGGGCGACCTGGCGCTGCGGGCGGCGGCGCAGGGGGTCCTGGCTCGGGTCCAGATACTGGACCTGCGTCTGGTCGTTCCGGTCGCGGGCCGCGCGCATCTGGTTCTGCCAGGGGTGCGGCTCGTCCGGGTTCGCCCCGTGCTGGCCGGGGCCCACGGGCGGCATGACGGCCGTGGGGTCGGCGGCGCCCTGGGGGCCGCCGGGTCCGCCGGGTCCACCGGTGTGCGGCATGACGCTCGTCGCGGCGTGCGGGTCGTACCCGCCCGACGTGTTCGGCAGGACCTGGGTGGGGTCGGCCGCGCCAGGGGTGTCCGGCACCGGCGCGGGGGCCGGGTCGGGCGCGAGCAGCGCGGCCACGCCCTCCGCGGCGGCGATCTGCGCGGCGGACGCGTGCACCCCGATGCCGTCCGCGACGGTGCGCAGGGCGCGCGCCAGGTTCTCGGCGCTCGGGCGGCGGTCCGGGTCCTTGCTCAGGCAGCGCTCGATGATCGTCCACAGCGGGTCGGGGACGGTCGAGGGGCGGCGCGGCTCGGCGCTCAGGTGCTGGTGCAGGACTTCGAGCGCGGAGCCGCCGGAGAACGGCGGGCGGCCCGTGACCAGCTCGTACAGCAGGATGCCCGCGCCGTAGATGTCGACGGCGCTCGTCTGCGGGCGGCCCTCGGCGGACTCCGGCGCGACGTACGCGGGCGTGCCGACGAACTCCTGGGTGCGGGTCAGGCCCGGGGAGTCGGCGAGGCGGGCGATGCCGAAGTCCGTGAGCATCGGGTGCATGCCGTCGGCGTCCTGCTTGACCAGGACGTTCGCGGGCTTCAGGTCGCGGTGCACGACGCCGTCCGCGTGGCTCGCGGCCAGCGCGTCGGCGATCTGCGCGGTCAGCAGGGCCGCGGCGGCCGGCGTGAACGGGCCGTTCTCGCGCAGGTACTTGTGCAGGTCGGGGCCCTCGACCAGGTCCATGACGAGGGCGAGCAGATCGCCCTCGACGACGAGGTCGCGGGTGCGCACGATGTTCGGGTGCGTCAGCCTGAGCAGGACGGACCGCTCCCGGAGGAAGCGCATCACGACGTCCGCGTCGTTGGCGAGCTCCTCCTTGAGGACCTTGATCGCGACGGTCTCACCGGGCTGGCCGGGAACCGCCGCCTCGGCACCCGCGGTCTCCCGCTGGCGGGCTCGCCAGACGGTGCCCGTGGCGCCGCGCCCGAGCGGCTCCTCGAGCAGGTACTTGCTGCCTACCGGCCGCACGTCATGCGCTCCCTGCTGATCTGGCTGGTCTGTGGTCCTGGTCGGTCGTCGCCCTGAAGAGGCGTTCCGACCCACTCTAGTGCCGTGGAACGGGGCACCGGTCGATGATCTTGCACCCGGCCGGCGGCCGTCACGGACCTTTGTTCGCAAGGAAGACGCGTGACCAGCGCGGTTGGTTGCCGCGGGGGCGGAAAGGCCGCTGCCGCGGGTGCGGGAAGGTGGTTCCCACGGGGGTGGGGAGGCGGTTGTGGCGGGGGCGGGGAGGTGGTTGCGCGGGGTGGGGTGGGGCGGTTCCCGCGGGTGCGGCGGAAGGCGGTTCCCGCGGGTGTGGCGGAAGGTGGCTCCCACGGGGTGACGGAAGGGGATTCCCGCCGGTGCGGCGAGGTGCGGGGCGGCTTCTCCTTCGTACGGGCGCGTCCGTTCCTGCGCACATTCCTTGGCACTTTTCGGAGCAGAGCCGACCAATCAAGATCACTTACGGGTGGGGGGCGGGCGTGTTGTCAGTGGCAGGTGCGAGGATGCTTCTCGTACTGGCCGACGTGCCCGTGTGCGGTGGGGGGAATCACAGCGCGAGCCCCGTGCCGGGCGCCCAGCGCAGAAGGGACCGCAGACCGCGATGCAGATCCGGCTGACCGTCCTCGGGCCGCGTGGCGGCCAGGCAGACCAGACAGGGCCGCACGCCCGTCCCGCCACGGCCTGCGACGTGCTGGTCACCGCCCCCGCCGGGACCGCGCTCGCCGCGGTGGCCTCCGGCCTCGCCGCCGCTGTCGCGTCCGGCGACGGCCCCGCCGTGCTGTACGCGCAGTCGGAGCGGCTCGACCTCCAGCGCTGCACGCTCGGCGAGCCCCCGCTGGTCGACGGGGCCGTGCTCTCCGTGGGCGCCCCCGCCGAGCCGGGCCCCGAGCTCGCGGACGCGGCCGCCCGGCTGCACGTGGTCGCGGGCCCCGACGCGGGCGGCGTGCACCTGCTGCACGGCGGCCAGGTCCGCGTCGGCCGCTCCGCCCAGGCCGACGTGCCGCTGGACGACCCCGACGTGTCCCGGCTGCACTGCGCGGTCACGCTCGACCCGGACGGCCGGGTGACGGTCACGGACCTGGGCTCGACGAACGGCACGACGGTGGACGGCCGCGCCGTCACCGACCGCCCGGTGCGGCTCACCTCCGGCTCCCTGCTGCGCATCGGCGAGTCCATGCTCCGGCTGACCACGGGCAGCGGCACGGGCGGTGCCCTGGCGTCGGCTCCGGACGGCGAGGGGCACGTGCGCGTGCGGGTCGCCTCGGGTGACGGGGGTGCGGGGACAGCTTCCGGGGGCGCGGGGGTGGCTGGTGCGCCCTTCTCCGCGCCTGGTGCGGCCGGTACGTCCAGTGGGTCCGCGTCCGCGGCCACGGGGGCGGAGGCGCCGAGGCCTTCGGGGGCCTCGGGCGCCTCGGGAGTACGGGACGGCGCTGGCGGGGTTTCCGACGCGACGCAGCATGCCTACGGGGCGGCGGGATGGGGCGCGGCCGGAGGCGGCGGGGAGGTTCCCGTGGTGCCGCAGCAGGGCGGGGCGCCCGAAGCGGAGCGGCACCGGGCGGGCACCCCCGCGCGCGGGACGACCGTGCCGCGCGGCCTGCGCAAGCGGGGCGGGCTCTCGGCGTGGGCGCGGCGGCTCGCCGGGGGTCGCGACGAGGAGCCCGAGCACTCCACGGCCGCGGCCGACGAGGCGTACGAAGGCCATGAGGCGACCGAGACGCCCGGTGTGCCGCACGGGGGCACGGCGCTGGACCCGCGCGAGCGGGTGCCCGAGGTGTGGCCCGACGCGGCGGCGCTGCTCCTGACGGCCCTCGGCCCCGGCACCCGGCTCTGGGAGCGCGGCCCCGGCCACCCCGAGGCGCTGGCCGTGCGGCTCGGCACGGTGGACCGGGCGATGCCCGGCGACGACGGCCTGCTGCCCGCCGTGCCGGTCACGGTGAGCCTGCGGGAAGCGGGGGCGCTCGGGCTCGCCGGACCGCGCGAGCGGCTCGCGGGGCTCGCCCGTTCGGTGCTCGCGCAGCTGGCCGCGCTGCACTCCCCCGCCGACCTGGAGATCGTCCTCATCAGCACGGACCGCGCCCGTACGCCGCGGGAGCGCGCCGACGCCTGGGCCTGGCTCGGCTGGCTGCCGCACCTGCGGCCCGCGCACGGCCAGGACTGCCGCCTGCTGCTCGCCCACGACCGCGACCAGGCCGCCGCGCGCACGGACGAGCTGCTGCGCCGCCTGGACGAGTGCGCCCCCTCCGCAGAGGGGCCCGACGCGGAGGCGGTCCACCCGCGCACGGTCGTGGTCGTCGACGGGGACCCCGGGTCCGCGGCGCTGCGCGAGGCCACCGTGCGGCTCGCCCGGGACGGGGCCCGGGCCGGGATCCACGTCGTGTGCCTCGCCGAGACCGCGGCGGCCTCGCCGACCTCGCCGGTGTCGGACACGTACGACGCGGCCTGCTCGGTGACGCCCGCGTTCCGCGCGTGCGGGGCGGCGGCGCTGCTCAGCGGTGACGTGGCGACGGCCCTGTGGGTGCTGCGCACGGCCGACGGCGAGCCCGCCGGGCACGGCACCCTCGCCGCGGTGGACGGTGTGTCGGCCGCGTGGGCCCTGCGGTTCGCGCGGGCGCTCGCCCCGCTGCGGCCCGACGGGACGGGCGAGGGCGACGGGCACGCGCGCGTGGCGGCGCCGCTGCCCCAGGCGGCGCGGCTCCTGGACGAGTTGGGGCTCGCGCGGGCCACGCCCGCGTCCCTGATGGCGCGGTGGGCGGCCGCCGCGGACGACGCGCAGGCGCTCGGCGGGCGCGTGTGGGCCGTGCTCGGCGCGGGGGCGCGCGGGCCCGTCGTCGCCGACCTCGCCGCCGACGGGCCGCATCTGCTCGTCGAAGGCCCCCCGGGCAGCGGGCGTACGGAGCTGCTGCGGTCCGTCACCGCGTCCCTCGCCGCCGCCGAGCGGCCCGACCGGCTCGGCATCGTCCTGATAGACGGGCGCGACGGCGGCGGCGCGGCCGGTGGGGGTGCCGGTGGCGGCGAGCGGCAGGGTGACGGGTTGCATGTCTGCACCGACCTGCCCCATGTCACCACCCACCTCGCGGTCAACGACCCCGTGCGCATGCGGGAGTTCGCGCAGTCCCTCACCGCCGAGCTCAAGCGCCGGGCCGAGCTGCTCGGGCGGCAGGGGTTCGGTGAGTGGCACACGGGGCGGGAGGTTTCGGGGCGGATGGTCGCGCAGCGGACGCCTGCGCCTGCGCCTGAGGCGGCGGGCCAGGCGGGTTCCACAGGTTCCGGGGGCTCGGTCGGCTCCGTGGGCTCGGCGGGCTCGGCGGGCTCGGCGGGCTCGGTCGGCTCGGTCGGCTCGGTGGGCTCGGTGGGTGACTCCGACGGTGGTGGAGTGGGCGGCGGTGACCTCGACGCGCCGTCGAGTTCCACGCTGCGGTTGCGGCCCGCCGCGGCCCGGCCCGAGCCCGGGCCGCCCCTCGCGCGGCTCGTCGTGGTCGTCGACGACTTCGACGCGCTGCTCGCGCCCGCGCTCGGCGCGCCCGGGCGGCCCGCCGCCGGGTCGGTCGTGCGTGCCCTCGAAGCGGTTGCCCGGGACGGGGAGCGGCTCGGGGTGCACCTGGTGGCGGCGGCGCGGAGTGCTGGGCGCACGGCCGGTACGGAGGTGGAGCGGCAGGCCGGTCTGCGGGTCGTGCTCGACGCCGTGGGGGGCGGGGTGGAGGACCCCGCCCCGGGGCGGGGTGTGCTGCGCGGGCCCGACGGGAGGGGGACCGCCTTCCAGGCGGGGCGGGTCACCGGGCGGATTCCTCGGACGGCGACGCTGCGGCCCACGGTGGTTCCGCTGGAGTGGGAGCGCATGGGGGATCCGCCGGCTCGGCGGCCTGTGCGGGAGTTGGGGAACGGGCCTACGGATTTGGCGTTGCTTGCGAGTGCGCTTGAGCGGGCCGCGCGGTCCGTTTCCGCGGAGCGGGTGGGGTCCCTGCTCTAGCGGTTCCTCTCCCACCCGCCCGCCCGTTTCCAGCGTCCCGCGGGGTGACCGCCCCCAGCGGGGGTTCCCCGCCGTCGGCGGCGCATGGGGTGGGTGGGGTGGATCTCGCCGCGGAGCGGGGGCGTATCGGGGGCGGGTGCGGGCCGGTGGGGGTTTCCGCCGCTACCGCGGCGGACTTTTCCCACCCGCCCGCCCGTTTCCACCCTGACGCGGGGCGGGCGCCCCCGGTGGGGGCCGGTCGCCGTCGGCGGGTGCGGCGGGGACGGTTGGTAGTGGGTGGGCGGGCGGGGTGAAGGCGCCGCGATAGCGGCGGTACGTGCGGACACGGACAGACCGAACGTGACGGTTCGTCACAACGGGATCACAATCCGTTGGTTGACAGTGTTGGGCGTCTTGCTGGGGTCCTCGGGCGGGCGTACACCATGCGGAGCGGGACTTGCCGGGACGAGAGAAGAGAACGGGGCAGCTATGCGCAGCACTCGTACACGCACTCTTCGTACACGGATCGTCGCCTCCGCCGCCGTCGGCGCCCTCGCGCTGGCCCTCAGCTCCTGCGGCGGTGACGACGACAACGACAAGGGCAAGGACGGCGGGGAAGAGAAGGGCGGGAAGGGGAGTGCCGCCTCCGTTCAGCTGCCCGAGCTCGACGGCGCGAAGGTGTCCGTGGCCGCGGTGTGGGGCGGCGCCGAGCGCAAGGTGTTCCTGCGGGTCCTGGACGAGTTCGAGAAGCGCACGGGCGCGAGCGTGTCCTTCGTACCCGCGCAGGACCCGATCATCGGCTTCCTGGAGTCGAAGGTCGCGGGCGGCGAGCCGCCGGACGTCGCGATGCTGCCGCAGGTGGGCGCCATCGAGCAGGCCGTGGAGAACAAGTGGGCCAAGCCGGTGGGGGCGGCGGCGCAGAAGGAGCTCGACGAGAACTACGCCCAGGGGTGGAAGGACCTCGGGGCCGTGGACGGCAAGCAGTACGGGGTGTACTTCAAGGCCGCCAACAAGTCCCTCGTCTGGTACAACACCAAGGTCTTCGAGAACGCGGGCGCCAAGGAGCCCAAGACGTGGGCCGAGTTCCTGAAGACCGCGCAGAGCGTCTACGACTCGGGCGTGACCCCGCTGTCCGTCGGCGGCGCGGAGGCGTGGACCCTCACCGACTGGTTCGAGAACATCTATCTCTCCCAGGCGGGCCCGGAGAAGTACGACCAGCTCGCCCAGCACAAGATCAAGTGGACGGATCCGTCGGTCAAGCAGGCGCTGACCACGCTGGGCGGCCTGTTCGGGAAGAAGGGGTTCGTGGCCGGGGGCGCGGACGGCGCGCTGCAGACCGAGTTCCCCGCCTCCGTGAAGCAGACGTTCACCGGCGGCGAGCAGCCGAAGGCGGGCATGGTGTTCGAGGGCGACATGGTGTCCCTCGCGATCGCGGAGACCAAGGCGAAGGTGGGGACGGACGCCAAGGTGTTCCCGTTCCCGGCCGTGGGGGACGAGCCGCCCGCCGTGGTGGGCGGTGACGCCGCCGTCGCCCTGAAGGACAGCAAGGGCGCGCAGGCGCTGCTCACGTTCCTGGCGTCGCCGGACGCCGCGAAGATCTGGGCCGAGGCGGGCGGCTTCGTGTCGCCGAACAAGAACCTGGACCTCGAGGCGTATCCGAACGACGTCCAGCGCGGCATCGCCGACGCCCTGGTCAAGGCGGGCGACGACATCCGCTACGACATGTCGGACCAGGCCCCGCAGTCCTTCGGCGGCACGCCCGGCAAGGGCGAGTGGAAGGCGCTGCAGGACTTCCTGAAGAACCCGAAGGACGTCGCGGGCACCCAGCAAACGCTGGAGGACGCGGCCGCCAAGGCGTACAAGAAGGGCTGACGTGGCCGCCTCGGACGCCGGGGGTGCCGCGGCGGTGCCCCCGGCCCGGCCGACGCCGCGCACGACCGCGACCGGCCCGCGCGGGTCCGGTCCCCGCAGGGGCGTGACCGGGACGCGCAGGACGATCGCGGCGCTGTTCCTGCTGCCCGCGCTCGTGCTGCTCGGCGCGCTCGTGCTCTACCCGATCGGGTACTCGGTGCTTCGCAGCTTCTTCGACAAGGGCGGCGACTTCACCGGCCTCGGCAACTACGAGACGATGTTCGAGGACGACGGGATCAGGACCGCCGTCAAGAACACAGCGTTCTGGGTGGTGTTCGCGCCCATCGTCACGACCGCGCTCGGCCTGGTCTTCGCGGTGCTCACCGAACGGGTGCGCTGGGGCACGGCGTTCAAGCTGGTCGTCTTCATGCCGATGGCGATCTCCATGCTGGCGGCGGGCATCATCTTCCGGCTCGTGTACGAGTCGGACCCCGACCGCGGTGTCGCCAACGCCGTGTGGGTGGGGGTGCACGACACGTTCGTCGAGTCGTCCCACTTCACGCGCGGGCACCCGGGCGCGCGTTCGCCGCTGAAGGACGCGGGCGGCGGCGCGTTCGTCACGCGGGAGCCGGTGCGGGCCGGGGAGCCGGTGCTGCTGCCGCTCACCGGGGTGCCGCCGGACCAGATGCCGGACAGCGCGAAGTCCGCGCGGGCCGCGCAGGCGGAGCCGGGCAAGGTCACCGGCACGGCCTGGCAGGACTTCACGCGCGGCAAGGGCCGCGGGAAGCTCAACGCGCCGGACGCCGTCGAGTTCGGCTACCCCGGCATCAAGATCGAGGCGGTGAAGGGCGGCGAGGTGGTGGCCTCGACCAAGGCCGCGGCCGACGGCACGTTCGCGCTGCCGAAGGAGGCGGACGGGGCGCTCCTTCGCTATCCGGCGTCGAACTTCCGCGAGCCGTACAACGGCGTGAAGTGGCTCGGGCCGAGCCTCATCACGCCCGCCGTCATCGGCAGTTACGTGTGGATGTGGGCCGGGTTCGCGATGGTGCTCATCGCGGCGGGGCTCGCGAGCGTGCCGCGTGAGCTCCTGGAGGCGGCGCGCGTGGACGGCGCCAACGAGTGGCAGGTGTTCCGTCGTGTGACGGTGCCGCTGCTCGCGCCCGTGCTCGCGGTCGTCCTGGTCACGCTGATGATCAACGTCATGAAGATCTTCGACCTGGTCTTCGTGATCCCGCCGGGCTCGTCGAAGGACGACGCGAACGTGCTCGCGCTCCAGCTGTACAACTCGGCCTTCACCGACCGCGACGCGGGCGTGGCGAGCGCCATCGCGGTGCTCCTCTTCCTGCTGGTGATTCCGGTGATCCTCTTCAATATCCGGCGGATGCGGCGGGAGGAGCGGCGATGACCACGCACTCGGGGCTCGGGGCGGCGCCGCCCGTGCGGACCGTCAAGGCGAAGCAGTCGCTCGGTGAGCGGATCGCCGCCGTCCTCAGCGGGACCGCGCTGCGCGTGTTCCTGATCGTCGTCGGCCTGTTCTGGCTGGTGCCGACGTTCGGGCTGCTCCTCGGCTCGCTGCGGACGTCGGACGACATGTCCGAGAGCGGCTGGTGGAAGGTGTTCGGGGCGCCGTCCCAGCTGACGTTCGAGAACTACAAGAACCTCCTCGAGGACGAGACGATCACCGACTCGATCCTGACGAGCGTGACCATCACGGTCCCGGCGACGCTGCTCGTGGTGGTCATCGGCTCGCTCGCCGGGTACGCGTTCGCGTGGATGGAGTTCCCGGGCCGCGACTGGTGGTTCCTGGCCGTGGTGGGGCTGCTCGTGGTGCCGGTGCAGGTGGCCCTCGTACCGGTGTCGAAGCTCTTCGGCGAGCTCGGGATCTTCGAGACGACGACGGGTGTGGTGCTCTTCCACACGGCGTTCGGCCTGCCGTTCGCGATCTTCCTCCTGCGGAACTTCTTCGCGGAGATCCCGCGTGAGCTCCTGGAGGCGGCGCGGCTCGACGGCGCCGGTGAACTGCGCCTGTTCGTCCGCGTGGTGATGCCGCTCGGGGCGCCGGCGATCGCCTCGCTCGGCATCTTCCAGTTCCTGTGGGTCTGGAACGACATGCTGATCGCGCTGATCTTCGCCGACGCGGGCAGCCCGCCGATCACGGTGGCGCTCCAGCAGCAGGTGCGGTTCTTCGGCGACAACGTGCAGATCCTGGCGCCGGGCGCGTTCATCTCGATGGTGATCCCGCTGGCCGTGTTCTTCGCGTTCCAGCGGCAGTTCGTGTCGGGGGTGATGGCCGGGGCGGTGAAGTGACGCCGTGCGGTGACGAGGGGGACGCGATGAGGTGACGTACGTAAACCGCGTGCCCTTCAAGATCCCCCGTCTGTCGCATCCGGCGTAACCCGGTCACCCCAACGGACGTTTTCGGGCAGTATGCCCGCGCCGACCCATGGATGTGCCGTGCCCCGGTTCAGTGTCATCGTCCCCGCGTACAAGGTGCAGGCCTATCTGCACGAGTGCCTGGCGTCCGTACTGGAGCAGAGCTTCACCGACTTCGAGCTGATCGCTGTCGACGACTGCTCCCCGGACGCGTGCGGGGCCATCGTCGACGAGTGGGCGGACCGGGACCCGCGGGTCAGAGCCGTCCACCTGAAGGAGAACGTGGGCCTCGGGCCCGCCCGCAACGCCGGCATGGAGCACGCCACCGGCGACTACCTGATCTTCCTCGACGGCGACGACACCCTGACGCCCGGCTCCCTGGAGGCGATCGCCGAGCGGCTCAAGCGCACCGACGAGCCGGACGTCCTGGTCTTCGACTACGCGCGCACGTACTGGTCGGGCGAGGCCGCCCGCAACCAGCTCGCGCACCTGCTCGCCGAGGACGGGGGCGCCCCCTTCGAGCTCGCCGACAGGCCCGCCCTGCTCCGCCTGCTCATGGTCGCCTGGAACAAGGCGCACCGCCGCGAGTTCGTGGAGCGCGAGGGCTTCGCGTTCCCGCACGGGTTCTACGAGGACGCGCCCTGGACGTATCCGCTGCTGATGTCGGCGGCCTCGATCGCGACGCTCGACCGGGTGTGCGTGCACTACCGGCAGCGGCGCCACGGCAGCATCCTGCACACGGTCAGCCGGGGGCACTTCGACATCTTCGACCAGTACGAGCGGGTGTTCGCGTTCTTCGAGCGGCGGCCCGACCTCGCCGCCGCGTGGCGGCCCATGATCTTCCGGCGCATGGTCGACCACCTGGCCGCGGTGTTCGCCCGGCCCGACCGGCTTCCCTCCGACAGCCGCGGCGAGTTCCTGCGCAAGGCCCGTGCCCACTACCGCCGTTACCGCTCCCCCGGCAGCCCGCCGGGTCTGCGCGCCCGGCTGCGGCACGTCCTGGTGCGGCTCGGCTCGCACCGCGCCTACCGGGCCTTCTCGACGGCCGTCCGGCTCTCGGCGGGGGCGCGGCGGGGTGCCGCGCGCGCCCTGCACCTGGTCAAGGGCGCGCTGCTGCGCCTGCACTACCGCGTGCAGCTGCGGCTTCCGGTGCGCGCCGACCGCGCGGTGTTCTCCGCGTACTGGGGGCACGGGCACAGCTGCAATCCGGGCGCCCTGGAGGAGGCGTTCCGCGAGCACGCCCCGTTCATCAGCACCGCCTGGATCGCGGCGCCCGAGCACCACCACACCGTGCCGACGGGCACGCGCAGGCTGACGCCCGGCACGGCCGCGTACTGGACGGCCCTGGCCCGCTCCAAGTACCTGGTGAACAACGTCAACTTCGACCGCCGCCTGGTCAAGCGCCCCGACCAGGTCCTGGTGCAGACGCAGCACGGCACGCCCCTGAAGCACATGGGCCTCGACCTCCAGGACCGTCCGGCGGCCGCGCGCGGCACGGACTTCGCCGCGCTGCTGGCGGGCGCCGACAAGTGGGACTACGTCCTGTCGGCGAACCGCCACTCGACGCTGGTGTGGGAGCGGGCCTTCCCCGCCGCGTACACGACCCTCGAGTACGGGCATCCGCGCAACGACCCCTTCCAGCGCGCCACCGGGGCGGACGTGGCCCGCGTCCGCGAGCGGCTCGGCGTGCCCGCCGGCACGACGGTGATCCTGTACGCGCCGACGCACCGCGACTACCGGCGCGCGCAGCGGCCGCCGCTCGATCTGGAGCGGGTGGCGCGGCGGCTCGGGCCCGGGTTCGTGGTGCTCGCCCGCTCCCACCACGCGTACGGCGGGGCGCTCGCCGCCACCTCCGGCCACGTCATCGACGTGTCCGGGCACCCCCGGGTCGAGGAGCTCTGCCTGGCGGCGGACGCGCTGGTGACCGACTACTCGTCGATCATGTTCGACTACGCCAATCTCGACCGGCCGATCGTGCTGCACGTGGAGGACTGGGAGGCGTACGAGGCCGCGCGGGGCTCCTACTTCGACGTGCGGGAGTGTCCGCCGGGGGCGGTGGCCCGGGGGGAGGACGAGTTGACGGACATCTTCGCGAGTGGGCACTGGCGGGGGTCGCGGTCGGCGCAGTTGCGCGCGGCGTTTCGGGAGCGGTTCTGTCCCCATGACGACGGGAGGGTCGGGGAACGGGTGGTTCGGCGGGTGGTGTTCGGGGAGGTGGGGCCTCGGGTGGTGCCGCTCTCGGAGCGTAGGCCTGCCCCGGCGGTGGGGGGTTCGGCTTCTTCCTCCCCGCCCACCCACCCCTCCATCGCCCTGCCGCGGTCGCCCTCCGACGCCGGGCAACCCCTCTCCGAGGGGTCGGCCCCCTAGTTCCCCCATTCGTATGGGGCTTCGCCCCTTTCCCCCATTTCGGCGCTCCGCGCCTCGTCCTCAAACGCCGGACGGGCTGGAATACCCGCACCCGGGGCGGGTGGGGGGG
>NZ_JBHYJH010000204.1:0-14248 GCF_042740445.1 Streptomyces sp. NPDC059003
CGTCGGCGGCGAATGGGGTGGGTGGGCGGGGTAGCTCCCGCCGCGGAGCGGCGGGGACGGGGGCGCATTCATCCGGGTGCGGTGCGGGGGAGGGCGGGGTGTGTCCGGCGCAGTGCGGGGCGGGGGTTGGTGCGCCCAGTGCGGGGTGCGTGGGGGTGCGGGAGACTGGGGGGATGCGTAGTGCGTACTCCGTGGCAGACGTCCGGGCGGCTGAGCGGGGCGTGATGGGGCGGCTTCCGGAGGGGGCGTTGATGCAGCGCGCCGCCGCCGGCCTCGCCGTGACCTGCGCCCAACTCCTCGGCCGCACGTACGGCACCCGCGTCACCCTCCTCGTCGGCAGCGGCGACAACGGCGGCGACGCCCTGTACGCGGGCGCCCGCCTCGCCCGCAGGGGCGCCGGCGTGACCGCCGTACTGCTCGCCCCCGAGCGCACCCACGACGGCGGCCTCCGCGCCCTGCGCCGCGCCGGAGGCCGGACCGTCGACGCCGGTTCGCCGGACGCGGAGGCGGCCGTCGCGGGCGCCCGCCTCGTCGTGGACGGCATCGTCGGCATCGGCGGCAAGGGCGGCCTGCGCCCCCGTGCCGCCGAACTCGCCCGCGCCGCCGAGGAGTCCGGCGCCGTGGTCGTCGCCGTGGACCTGCCGAGCGGTGTGGACGCCGACACGGGCCAGGTGCGCGGGGCGGCGGTGCGGGCGGACGTCACGGTGACGTTCGGAACGCACAAGCCGGGGCTCCTCGTCGATCCGGCCCGGGAGTACGCGGGATCGGTGCGGCTCGTCGACATCGGTCTCGGGCCCGACCTCGCCGCGTACGACGCCGTGCTCGAAGCCCTGCAGTACGCCGACGTCGACCGGCTCCTGCCGCGGCCCGCCGCCGAGAGCGACAAGTACCGGCGCGGTGTCGTCGGCATCGTCGCCGGGTCCGCCCGCTACCCGGGCGCCGCCGTCCTCGCGGTCGCGGGGGCGCTGCGCGGCGGCGCCGGAGCGGTCCGGTACGTGGGGCCCGCCGCCGAGGCCGTCATCGCCCGTTTCCCGGAGGCGTTGGTCTCCGCCGGGCCCCCGGCGAAGGCGGGGCGCGTGCAGGCGTGGGTGGCGGGGCCCGGGCTCGGGGACGACGGCGGGGCCCTCGCGGACGTGGTGGCCGCCGACGTGCCGGTGCTCATCGACGCCGACGGTCTGCGGCTCGCCGATGCCGCGGCGGTGCGGGGGCGTGCGGCGCCCACGCTGCTCACCCCGCACGCGGGCGAGGCGGCCGCGCTGCTCGGCGTCGCCCGCGAGGAGGTCGAGGCGGCGCGGCTCGACGCCGTACGGGAGCTGGCGGGGCGGTACGCGGCCACGGTGCTGCTCAAGGGGTCCACCACGCTGGTCGCGGGCCCCGACGGCGGTGCCGTCAGGGTCAACGCCACGGGCACCTCCTGGCTGGCCACGGCGGGCAGTGGTGACGTGCTCTCGGGGCTCGCGGGGTCGCTGCTCGCGGCGGGGCTCGGGGCGGGGGACGCCGGGGCGGTGGCCGCGTTCCTGCACGGGCTTGCCGCGCGGTTCGCGGCGGACGGGGCGCCGGTGGCGGCGCAGGACGTGGCGGAGGCGATTCCGACGGCTTGGCGGGATGTCCGGGGCTAGGCCGGAGGCCTACTGCGGCGTATAGGGCGGGCGGGGGTGTATCGGGTCCGGGTGCGGGCCGGTGGGTGGTGCCGCCGCGCTGCGCGCGGCGGATTTTTCCCACCCGCCCGCCCGTTTCCAGTCGGACGGGGGTGGGCGCCTCCCGCGGGGGTTGTTCGCCGTCGGCGGGTGCGGCCCGGGCGGTAGGTAGCGGCGGGATGTCGGGGCTGGGCGTATGGGGTGGGCGGGCGGGGTAGCTCCCGCCGCGGAGCGGCGGGTCGGAGGTGCATCGGGCCCGGGTGCGGCCGGTAGTAGGCGGTGGGACGTGTGGGGGTGGGCGCATGGGGTGGGCGGGCGGGGTAGCTCGCGCCGCGGAGCGGCGGGTCGGAGGCGCATGGGGCCCGGTGGTGGGTCAGGGGTGAAGCCGGTCCAGGGCGCCCCCGCCAGATGGGGCTCTGAGAGACTGGGCCGCGATGACTGAGACAACTGCACTGCCGCGCGTGCGCGCCGAGATCGACCTCGCCGCCCTGAGGGCCAATGTGCGGACGCTGCGCGCCCACGCGCCGGGCGCCGCGTTCATGGCCGTGGTGAAATCGGACGGCTACGGGCACGGAATGATCCCGTGCGCGCGAGCCGCGGTCGACGCGGGCGCCGCCTGGGTGGGGACGGCCACGCCCCAGGAGGCGCTCGCGCTGCGGGCGGCCGGGATCGGCGGCCGCGTCATGTGCTGGCTGTGGACGCCGGGCGGCCCCTGGCGCGAGGCCGTCGAGGCGGACGTCGACGTGTCGGTGAGCGCGATGTGGGCGCTGCGCGAGGTCCTGGACGCCGCGCGCGCCGCGGGCCGCACCGCCCGCGTCCAGCTCAAGGCGGACACGGGCCTCGGGCGCAACGGCTGCATGCCCGCCGACTGGCCCGAGCTCGTCGCCGCGTCCCTGCGCGCCGAGGCGGCGGGCCTGATCAAGGTCACCGGCCTGTGGTCGCACTTCGCGTGCGCCGACGAGCCGGACCACCCCTCGACCGCCGGTCAGCTCGACGTGTTCCGCGAGATGGTCGCGTACGCCGAGAGCGAGGGCATACGCCCCGAGGTCCGCCACATCGCGAACTCACCCGCGACCCTGACGCTCCCCGAGACCCACTTCGACCTCGTCCGGCCCGGCATCGCCATGTACGGCGTCTCGCCGAGCCCCGAGATCGGCACGCCCGAGCAGTTCGGCCTGCGCCCGGTCATGACGGTCACCGCGGCCCTCGCCCACGTGAAGCACGCCCCGGCGGGCCACGGCGTGAGCTACGGCCACCTCTACACCACCCCCGGGGAGACCACCCTCGGCCTCGTACCCGCCGGGTACGGCGACGGCATCCCGCGGCACGCGTCCGGCGCGGGCCCCGTCCTCGTCGACGGCAAGTGGCGTACGGCCGCGGGCCGGATCGCGATGGACCAGTTCGTGGTCGACCTCGGCGGGGACGAGCCGGCGGTGGGCTCCGAGGCGGTCCTGTTCGGGCCCGGCGACCGGGGGGAGCCGACCGCCGAGGACTGGGCGCGGGCGGCGGGCACCATCGCGTACGAGATCGTGACCCGCATCGGTGCACGCGTTCCGCGCGTCTATGTGAACGAGCGACCGCAGGGCGCGAAGGGCAGCGGCAGCGGCGACTGACGACGAAAGAGGAGCGGCACGTGGGCGAGAGCAGCACGGGGGCGGCCGCCGCGGAGGCGGTGGCCGAGGTGGCGGACGCGGTGAGCGCCGCCGCCGCGGGTGCCGCGGGGCCGGGAGCGACGACCTGGCGGCGGGCCGGGATCGCGGGCGCCGCCATAGGGGTCGTCGCGGCGGGCGCCGCGGCCGGTGTCGCCATCGAGCGGCTCACGGTCGGGCGCAGCATGCGCAGAAGGGCCCGCCTCGCCCTGGACGCGTCCGGGCCGTACGGCTCGCTGCGCGGCATGCCGGGCAAGGCGTACGCGGACGACGGCACGGAGCTGTCGTACGAGGTCGACGAGGTCGACGACGCGGCCGCCGAGGGGGACGGGGCGCCCCGCAGGCGCCGGCTCTTCGGGCGCAAGGCGCCCGCGCCCGTCACCGTCGTCTTCAGCCACGGCTACTGCCTCAGCCAGGACTCCTGGCACTTCCAGCGCGCCGCGCTGCGGGGCGTGGTCCGCGGCGTGTACTGGGACCAGCGCAGCCACGGGCGCTCGGGCCGCGGCGCGGCCCAGGTCCGGGACGGCGAGCCCGTCTCCATCGACCAGCTGGGCCGCGATCTGAAGGCCGTCATCGACGCGGCCGCGCCGGAGGGGCCGCTCGTGCTCGTCGGGCACTCGATGGGCGGCATGACGACGATGGCGCTCGCCGCGCAGTTCCCCGACCTGATCAGGGAGCGGGTCGTCGGCGTCGCGCTCGTCGGTACGTCGTCGGGGCAGATGGGGCAGGTCAACTTCGGGCTTCCGGTGGCGGGGGTGAACGCGATCCGGCGGGTGCTGCCCGGTGTGCTCCGGGCACTCGGCTCGCAGGCCGCCCTGGTGGAGCGCGGGCGGCGCGCCACCGCCGATCTCTTCGCGGGCATCATCAAGCGCTACTCGTTCGCGGCGAAGGACGTCGACCCGGCGGTCGCGCGGTTCGCGGAGCGGATGATCGAGTCGACGCCGATCGATGTGGTGGCGGAGTTCTATCCGGCGTTCGCCGAGCACGACAAGGCGGACGCGCTCAAGCACTTCGCCGAGCTGCCGGTGCTGGTGCTCGCCGGGGACAAGGATCTGGTCACGCCGAGCGAGCACAGTGAGGCGATTGCGGATCTGTTGCCGGACGCGGAGCTCGTGCTCGTGCCGGATGCGGGGCATCTGGTGATGCTGGAGCATCCCGAGGTGGTGACGGATCGGGTCGCGGATCTGTTGGTGCGGGCGCGGGAGCGGGCGGGGAGCGTGGCGTCGTGACCTCGCGGTGCGCCCCAGTCCCGCCCCTTTCCCGAAACTAGGGGGCTTCGCCCCCTAGCACCCCCGTTTCATCGCCGCTCCGCGGCTCGTCCTCAAGCGCCGGACGGGCTGAGATTCCGGCTACCGTGGGCTCTATGCACGCACCGCACAGCCCTGCCCCGGCCGTCACTCTCAGCATCACCGTCAACTCTCCCGAGCAGATGGGTGAGTTGGGTCGGCGGCTGGCCAAGATTCTGCGCCCGGGGGACCTCGTCATGCTCACCGGTGAGCTCGGCGCGGGCAAGACGACGCTGACCCGGGGGCTCGGTGAGGGGCTCGGGGTGCGGGGGGCCGTGACCTCGCCGACGTTCGTCATCGCCCGCGTCCACCCCTCGCTCGTCGGGGGTCCCGCGCTGGTGCACGTCGACGCGTACCGCCTGGGCGGCGGGCTCGACGAGATGGAGGACCTGGACCTCGACGTGTCGCTCCCGGACTCGGTGGTCGTCGTGGAGTGGGGCGACGGCAAGGTCGAGGACCTCTCCGAGGACCGGCTGCACGTCGTCATCGACCGCGCGGTGGGGGACACCACCGACGAGGTGCGCGAGGTGACGCTGCGGGGCATCGGCGCCCGCTGGGCGGGCACGGACCTGTCGGCGCTCTCGGCCTGACCTTCGCCCGATTTCCCGACAGTCCGTCGGCAAGATGTTGCGCGGCAGGTGCCGGGCGTGGTCACATGGATACCGGTCCTGGTTAGGTCTACCTAACCACGTCTGCCCCGAAGCCTCAGGAGGCGTCCATGCCGGCTTCAGAACGTGACGCGCAGCCCACGACGAGCGCCCTTCCGGCGCGGCCTTCCGCCTGTTCGATGAGCGATCTGCTGGCGTCCTGCGCCGCCGCGAGCGCGATCTCCACGCCTCCCCCGGCCCCGGGGCCGGCCACGACCGGCTCCCCCGCCCCCACGGAGCGGCTCCGGCGCGACGCCGCGTAGCGCGCAGCCGCGTAGTGCGCCGGACCTAGCGGACCACGACGACCTTCGTGTCGATGATCGCGAAGTCCCACATCGCGTTGCCGTCCTCGCGGGACGAGCGGACGCCGCCGGTCTTCTTGCCGGGGTCGGGCTTCTCGGTGGAGCCGTTGAGGGCCGCGCTGAACCCTATGGCGACCCCGTCGACGACGGTGAAGACGACGACGTGCTCGATCTGGCGGCCGTCGGAGCCGGTGATCTGGCCGGCGCGGGACGTCACCGCGTACTGCCCGGGCGTCGGGTCGAGCGTGCTCGGCGTGACCCGGTAGGTGCGCTTGGCCTTGCCGGAGTCGCCGACCAGCCAGACGCGGTCGTTCTTCAGGGAGTACACGACGCGCTTGCCCGTGCCGGAGTGCGCGGGGAGCGCCAGCGGGTCGCGCTTGTCGTCGGGGTCGCGCGTGGGGGCGGTCGGTGACTTGTCGGGGCGCGCGTTCAGGTCGTCGGGCGCGTTCGCGGAGGCCTGGTAGGCGAGGAAGCCGACCACGGCGACCGCCGCCGCGGTGAGCCCGGCCACGAATCCCGAGCTGCTCCTGGACACTGCGCCACCTCTCCCACGTACGGACACGTACGGCTATGGAGTGACGGTAGCAGCAGCCGCACCGGGGGCCGGGGCGGCCGTGCGCCGGGCGTCGGAGCCGTAGGCTGTTCGCGTGCTCTTGCTCGCTCTGGATACCGCAACCCCCGCCGTGACCGTCGCCCTGCACGACGGCACGTCCGTCGTCGCCGCGTCGAGCCAGGTCGACGCGCGCCGCCACGGTGAGCTGCTGCTGCCCGCCGTCGACCGCGTCCTCGCCGACGCGGGCGTCCGGCTCGACGCCGTCACCGCCGTCGTCACCGGAGTGGGCCCCGGCCCGTACACCGGTCTGCGCGTGGGCCTGATGACCGCCGACACCTTCGGCCTCGCGCTCGGCGTGCCGGTGCACGGCGTGTGCACGCTCGACGGCCTGGCGTACGCGTCCGGCATCGAGGAGGGCCCCTTCGTCGTCGCCACGGACGCGCGGCGCAAGGAGGTGTACTGGGCGAGATACGCGGACCCGAGGACGAGAGTCGGCTCTCCGGCCGTGGACCGGCCCGGCGACATCGCCGCCGACGTGGCCGGGCTGCCCGCCGTCGGCGCGGGCGCGACGCTCTACCCGGACGCGTTCCCCGACGCCCGCGGCCCCGAGCACGTGTCGGCGGCCGCGCTCGCCTCGCTGGCCGCCGAGCGCCTCGCCGCGGGCGAGGAGCTGCTCGAACCGCGCCCCCTGTACCTGCGCCGCCCGGACGCCCAGGTGCCGAAGAACTACAAGGTGGTCACGCCCAAGTGACCACCGTGACGACCCACGCCGCCGTGCTGCGCGAGATGCGCTGGTGGGACATCGACCCGGTCCTCGCCCTGGAGAAGGAGCTCTTCCCGGAGGACGCCTGGTCGCGCGGCATGTTCTGGTCCGAGCTCGCGCACGCGCGCGGGCCGGGATCCACCCGGCGCTACGTGGTGGCGTACGAGGGCGAGCGCCTCGTCGGCTACGGCGGGCTCGCCGTCGCGGGCACCGACTCCGACCCCGGCGCCGACGGCGGCGCGGCGGTCGCCGCCGACGTGCAGACCATCGCGGTCGCCCGCGACCACTGGGGCACCGGGCTCGGCGCGCGGCTGCTCACGGACCTGCTGCGGCACGCCACGGCCTTCGAGGCCACCGAAGTGCTGCTCGAGGTGCGGGTGGACAACACGCGGGCGCAGAAGCTGTACGAGCGCTTCGGCTTCGAGCCGATCGGCTTCCGGCGCGGCTACTACCAGCCGGGCAACGTGGACGCCCTCGTGATGCGTCTCGCCGACCCGTCGGCGCTCCCGCACAACTCCTCCAAGGGCCGCGCGGACGGCCCGGTGAACGGCGTACAAGGAACCGAGATCCATGGCTGACTCCCGCTCCAGGGCCGGCGACGAACCCCTCGTCCTCGGCATCGAGACCTCCTGCGACGAGACCGGCGTCGGCATCGTGCGCGGCACGACGCTGCTCGCCGACGCCGTCGCCTCCAGCGTCGACGAGCACGCGCGGTTCGGCGGCGTCGTGCCCGAGGTGGCCTCGCGCGCGCACCTGGAAGCGATGGTGCCGACCATCCAGCGCGCCCTGAAGGACGCGGGGGTCAGCGCGAAGGACCTCGACGGCATCGCCGTCACCGCGGGGCCGGGCCTCGCGGGCGCGCTGCTCGTCGGCGTCTCGGCGGCGAAGGCGTACGCGTACGCGCTCGGCAAGCCGCTGTACGGCGTGAACCACCTGGCCTCGCACATCTGCGTGGACCAGCTGGAGCACGGCTCGCTGCCCGAGCCGACGATGGCGCTCCTGGTGTCCGGCGGGCACTCGTCGCTGCTGCTCTCCACCGACATCACCGCCGACGTGCGGCCGCTCGGCGCGACCATCGACGACGCGGCGGGGGAGGCCTTCGACAAGATCGCGCGGGTGCTCGACCTGGGCTTCCCGGGCGGTCCGGTCATCGACCGGTACGCGAAGGAGGGCGATCCGGAGGCGATTGCCTTCCCGCGCGGGCTCACCGGGCCCCGCGATCCCGCGTACGACTTCTCCTTCTCCGGTCTGAAGACGGCCGTGGCCCGCTGGATCGAGGCCAAGCGGGCCGCGGGCGAGGACGTGCCGGTGCGGGACGTGGCCGCGTCCTTCCAGGAGGCGGTCGTGGACGTGCTGACCCGCAAGGCCGTCAAGGCCTGCAAGGACGAGGGCGTCGACCACCTCATGATCGGCGGCGGCGTGGCGGCCAACACCCGCCTCCGGGCGCTCGCCCAGGAGCGGTGCGAGCGTGCGGGCATCCGCCTGCGGGTGCCGCGGCCCAAGCTGTGCACGGACAACGGCGCGATGGTCGCCGCGCTCGGCGCCGAGATGGTGGCGCGGAACAGGGCCGCGTCCGACCTCGGCCTGTCGGCGGACTCCTCGCTCCCGGTGACCGAGCCGCACGTGCCGGGCGCGCACGGCCACAGCCACGACCACGACCACGTGCACGAGGTCAGCAAGGACAACCTGTACTCATGAGCGTCGCGCTGATGTGGGAGGCCCGGGCCGTCGACGGGCGCGGGGCGGAGCTGCTCGCGTGGGCGCGGGCGCGGGAGCTCGCGGGTGCGCCCCTGCGCCGCGAGACGTTCCGGGCGCCGCAGGACCGGGTCCTCGTCATCACGTGGTGGGACGCGGCGCCCGACGCCGAGCTGCCCGAACTGCCCGAGCCGCCGGACGAGTTGGTGACGCGGGCCGTGCACCGGTGGCGGTTCGAGTCGCTGGGCGCGGACTGATCCTCGTACGCGGCAGCCGGGGCTACTCCTCGCGGGTCGCGAGCAGCGCCACCGCCGCCCCGGCCGCGAGCACGATCGTGGCGCACGTCGTCAGGAGGGCCCAGGTCCCGACCGTGGAGTCGAAGTACGCGTCGAAGCCGTCGTCGAAGCCCGGGACCAGGCCGCGCAGGTCGAGGTAGAGCGAGACGGGCGCGAGGGCGAGCCCGGCGCCGCGGGCCGTCCGGTTCCCGCTCAGGAGCAGGACGCCGATGAGCAGCGCCGCGGCCATCATGGCCAGGTAGTGGAAGGTGTACGGGTAGGCGGAGCCGTGGGAGGAGTCGACGGCGTTCCGGAAGAAGTCGCCCAGGTCCCGGCCGTCGCCGTACGCGTCGAGGAAGATGACGTCGTCCCGTGTGAGCCAGTAGATCAGCCAGCCGAGCGCGTTCAGGCCGGACAGCAGGAGCGCGACGCCGGCGAGCACGAGGCCCGGCCGCCTCGGGCGGCGGCCTGCGGGTGGCGGCGGGGCGTAGGCGCCGTACGGGGCGTAGGGCGCGTACGCGGGCGGCGGCGGGGCGTCGGCGGGCCCCGGCGGCGGGGCCGCCGGGTACGGGGGCGGCGCTGCCGGGTACGGGGGCTGTGCGGGCAGCGGCGGGTGCGCGGCGGTGCCCGCCGCGGCGCGAGTGCGGACGACGACCGCCCACAGCACGCACCCCAGGGCGAGGCCCGCGAAGCGGAACGTGAGCAGCGCCTTGCCGTAGCCGACGTCGGTGAGCGCGTCGCGGTACTGCTCGGAGGCCATGATCCCGATCAGCTCCCGCAGGCCGAGGCCGATCAGGAGCGCCGCGAGCAGCGCGAGGCCGCCGCGCGCCACCCGCCGGCGCCCGAGCGCGAGCAGCCCGACGAGGAGGGCGGCCACCAGGAAGGCCCACTCGTAGGCGAACTGGGCCGTGACGGGGAGGAACTCCCTCGGGTCGTACAGGGCCTTGAAGGAGTACGTGGGCCCGGAGTCCGCGTCGATGGCCTCCTGGGCCTCGTACACGATCCAGATCGCCGCCGCGAGCGCGTACAGCGCGACCACGGTGCCCGCCAGTTGGAGCGGTGGCGCGTCGCGGGGTGCGACGCGCCCTCGTATGCCCTGTCCTGCCTCGCCCTGGCCCGGCACGGCCATGCGTGTCCCCCGCTTTCCGTGTTTTCGGCTGTGCACGTCCGTGGTGACGTGTGTGTGCTGCGTGGTGCCTTGTGTACTGCGCGTGCACCGCAGTTGTCTATGGCGTCTGCGCTTGCGGGTGTGACGAGGGGCGGGTGGCGCGGGCGAGCAGGCCGTCGATGACGGCCGCCAGCTGCGTGGTCACGTCGTAGTCCTCGGTCAGCTCCTGCCAGCGGTCCGCCAGCGGGGCGATGTGGGGGAGTTCCTCGGCGTCCGCGTCCGTGAGCAGGTCGGGGAAGTAGCGCTTGCGGTCGGGCTCGTCGGCGCGGCGCGCCATCGCGCGGCGGAACACCAGGTCGCCGTAGACGCAGTGCCAGATGGTCCGGTAGGCGCGCACGGCCTCGCCGGGGGTGAGCCCGCACGCGACGGCCGAGCCGACGATCTCGTCGACCATCCACAGGGCGCCCTTGTCGGTGAGGTCGCCGAGGCTCAGCACCTCCACGACCCACGGCATGCCGAGCAGGACGCCGTGCATGTGCGTGGACACGGCGAGCAGCCGGTCGCGCGGGTCCGCGGGGAGTTCGGGGCGCGGCACGGTGGCGGCCGTACCGGCGAGGGCGAGCATCAGGAGCTCGTCCTTGTCCCGCACGTGGTGGTACAGCGCCATCGGCGTCGTACCGACCTCCTTGGCGACCCGGCGCATGCTCAGCGCCGCGACGCCCTCCTCCTGGAGGATGCGGCGCGCGGTGCCGACGATGGTCTCCGGCTCGATGCGCCGGGGGCGGCCGACGCCGCGCTTCTTCGCCCCCGCGCGGGGGCGCTCCTTCCCGGCGGGTTCCGTCCCGGCCGTTTCCGTCCCAGTGGGTTCCGTCCCGGTCGCTTCCGTCCCGGTGTCGTCCGGTTCGCCCGTATTCGCTTCAGCTGCCACGGCGTCATTGTCCCGTCCGCCCGCCAGGGGGCCGCGCGCCGCCCCTGCTTATTTTCTATACGCGTATAGTAATCTCCTGCGCATGACGAACTCACCTCCACAGCGGGGCCCGCTGCTGCTCCCCGTCCTCCTCACCGTGCAGTTCCTCGTCTCCCTCGACATGTCCGTCGTCAACATCGCCCTGCCCGACATGGGCGACGACCTCGGCTTCGCGCCCGAGTCGCTGACCTGGGTCGTCAACGCCTACGCGCTCGCGTTCGGCGGCCTCCTCATGCTCGGCGGGCGGCTCGCCGACCTCATGGGGCGGCGCCGCACCCTCGTCGCCGGCTTCGCGGTCTTCGGTCTCGCGAGCCTCGCGGGCGGGCTCGCCCAGAGCCCGGGCCAGCTCGTCGCGGCGCGGGCGGTGCAGGGCGCGGGGGCGGCGGCCCTCGCGCCGGTGGCGCTCGCCCTGATCACCGTCCATTACGCGGCCGGGCCCGCGCGGGCCAGGGCGCTCGGCCTGTGGGGCGCGTCGGGCGCGCTCGGCGGCGCCGTCGGGATCATGGCGGGCGGGCTGCTCACGGACTGGGTGGGCTGGCGCTCGGTGATGCTGATCAACGTCCCGGTCGTGCTCGCGGCCCTCGCGGCCACCCCCGCCGGCGTCCCTGCCGACCGCCGCACCCGGGGCGGCCCGCGCCTGGACGTCGTCGGGGCGCTCCTGGTCACCGCGGGCACGTCCGTCCTCGTCCTCGGCCTCGTCCGCACGGAGACCCACGGCTGGGGGTCGGCCACCACCGTCGGCACGCTGGCCGCGGCGGCGGCCTTGCTCGCCGCCTTCTGCGCCGTCGAGATACGCGGCGAGCGGCGCGCCCGGCAGCCCCTGCTCCGGCTCGGCCTGCTCGCCCACCGGCCCGTGGCGTCCGCGAACGTCTTCTCGCTCCTGATGTCCTCGGGCCAGTTCGCCGCGTTCTACTTCACCTCGCTCTACCTCCAGCAGGTCATGGCGTACGGGCCGACGCGCGCCGGAGTGGCCTTCCTGCCGTTCTGCGCGGGCGTCGTCGCGGGCACGGTCGTGGCGACGCGCACGGTCGGGAGGGTCGGCGAGCGGGCGCTCCTGGTGACGGGCGGGCTGCTCGGCGCGGCCGGGTTCGGCTGGTTCGCGCTGGCCGTCGAGGCGGGCGGCACCTTCGCGGGCTCCATCCTCGGGCCCTCGCTCGTGGCCAGCGTCGGCATCGGCATGTGCTTCGTGCCGCTGGGGACGGCGGCCACGTCCGGGGTGGCCCCGGAGGAGACCGGCATGGCGTCCGGGCTCCTCAACAGCTCGCGTCAGCTCGGCGGTTCGATCGGGCTCGCGGTCCTGGTGACGGTCGCGTCCAGTGCGACGGGGTCGGCGCGCGGGGCGGCGGGGCTCGCCGAGGGGTACGCGGCGGCGTTCGCGGTGGCGGCGGGGCTGCTCGTGGCGGCGGCGCTGGCCACGTGGGTGCTGCATGGGAGGCGTGCGGGGGAGGGCCGTGCGGACGGGGGTCGCGCGGACGGGGGCCGCGCGGACGGGGCGGAAAAAGTTCCGGAGAATCTCGTCGACGGTGTCGATCCGGGGCTCGCCCGTTCGACGCATGAGTGAGAGGCGGGGAGCAGCCCCGCCGAACCCCCTGGAGGGATCACCATGCCCCGCTATATGACACTGGTCCGCATCGACGAGGACAAGGCCCCCGAGGGCGGCCCGAGCCCCGAGCTGATGCAGCGGATGGGCGCGCTCATCGAAGAGATGACCAAGGCCGGGGTCCTGCTCGACACCGGGGGCCTCAAGCCGAACGCCGAAGCCACGCGCGTGCGCTACGAGAACGGCGAACTGTCCGTCCACGACGGCCCGTTCACCGAGACCAAGGAGGTCGTCGGCGGCTACGCGATCATCCAGGCCAAGGACAGGGCCGAGATCCTGGAGTGGACCAAGCGGTTCCTGAAGGTCCACGAGGCGCACTGGACGGTCACGTCGGAGATCCGCGAGATCGCGGAGGGCTGAGCCTTTGCGGCGGCGGCGCGGCGGTGCTCTGATGGGTGACCGTGACGGCCCACCCCTCAGAGCGCCCCGCGGCGGACGCCTCCCGCCGCGCCATCGAGACCGTCTTCCGCATGGAGTCCCCGCGCGTCGTCGCCGGAGTCACGCGGATCGTGCGGGACGTCGGCATCGCGGAGGAGCTGGCGCAGGACGCGCTCGTGGCCGCCCTCGAACAGTGGCCCGGCGACGGCGTGCCGGACAACCCGGGTGCCTGGCTCATGGCCACCGCCAGGCACCGCGCCGTCGACCTGGTGCGCCGCCGGGAGCGGTACGCCCGCAAGCTGCGGGACATGGGCCGGGACCTGGCGGCCGCGCCCGCCGTCGAACCGCCGCCCGACGCCGCGGACCCGGACGCCATCGACGACGACCTGCTGCGCCTGGTCTTCACGGCCTGCCACCCGGTCCTCTCCGCCGACGCCCGCGTCGCGCTCACCCTGCGGCTGCTCGGCGGCCTCACCACGGCGGAGATCGCCCGCGCGGTCCTCGCGCCCGAACCTACGGTGGCCCAGCGGATCGTGCGTGCCAAGCGGACGCTCGCCGCGAAGAACGTGCCCTTCGAAGTCCCGTACGGGCCCGACCGCGCGGCCCGCCTCGGCTCCGTCCTCGACGTCATCTACCTCGTCTTCAACGAGGGGTACGCCGCCACGGCGGGCGACGACTACCTGCGGCCCGCGCTGTGCGAGGAGGCCCTGCGGCTCGCCCGGCTCCTCGCCGCGCTCATGCCCAAGGAGCCCGAAGTGCACGGTCTCGCCGCCCTGTTGGAGCTCCAGGCGTCCCGCACCGCCGCCCGCACCGGGCCCTCGGGCGAGCCCGTCCTGCTCAAGGACCAGAACCGGGCCCGCTGGAACCAGCTCCTGATCCGCCGCGGTTTCGCCGCCCTCACCGAGTCCGAGACCGTCGCGCCGGGCGCCGCGCCCGGGCCGTACGTCCTCCAGGCCGCGATCGCCGCGTGTCACGCCCACGCGGCGGCGTACGAGGACACGGACTGGCCGCGGATCGCCACCCTGTACGGCCTCCTGGCCGCCCATGCGCCGTCCCCCGTCGTCCAGTTGAACCGGGCCGTCGCCGTGTCCATGGCCGAGGGGGCCGAGGCGGGGCTGGCCCTCGTCGACGCGCTGGCCGGCGGCGGCGCGCTTGCGGGGTATCACTTGCTGCCGAGTGTGCGGGGGGATCTGTTGGTGCGGTTGGGGAGGGTGGGGGAGGCGCGGGCGGAATTCGAGCGGGCGGCCGCGCTTACGGGGAACGTGCGGGAGAGGGAGCTGCTGCTGGGGCGGGCGGACCGGTGCGGGTAGGGGGCCTTCGCGGGGCGCCCCAGTCCCGCCCCTTCCCGACCTGGGGCTCCGCCCCAGACCCCGCTCCTCAAACGCCGG
>NZ_JBHYJH010000205.1:0-14194 GCF_042740445.1 Streptomyces sp. NPDC059003
GGCTCCGCCCCCCTGGACCCCCCTTTTATCCGGCGCTTCGCGCCTCGTCCTCAAAAGCCGGACGGGCTGGATTTTTCAGCCCGCCGCGGCCATTGCCGCGCCCACGATCCCCGCGTTGTTCTGCAGCTGGGCCGGGACGAGCTCCGCCTCGATGCCCTTGATCAGGGGCAGGAACTTGTGGGCCTTGCGGCTCACGCCGCCGCCGATGATGAACAGCTCGGGCGAGAAGAGCATCTCCACGTGCGCCAGGTACTTCTGGACGCGGTGGGCCCAGTGCTCCCAGCTCAGGTCCTCGTCCTCGCGGGCCTTGGACGAGGCGCGCTTCTCCGCGTCGTGGCCGCCCAGCTCCAGGTGGCCGAGCTCGGTGTTCGGGACGAGGTGGCCGCCGGTGAAGACGGCGCTGCCGATGCCCGTGCCGAGGGTGAGCACGATGACCGTGCCCGTGCGGCCGCGGCCCGCGCCGAAGTGCATCTCGGCGACGCCCGCCGCGTCCGCGTCGTTCAGGACGGTCACCGGGGCGCCGCCCGTCCGGTCGGAGATCAGGCGGCGGATGTCCGTGCCGATCCAGCTCTTGTCGACGTTCGCCGCCGTGCGGGCCGTGCCGTCCGTGATGACGCCGGGGAAGGTGGCGCCGACCGGGCCGGTCCAGCCGAAGTGCTCGACGACCTCGCGCACGCACTCGGCCACGCCGTCGGGCGTGGCCGGATGCGGCGTGAGCACCTTGTGCCGCTCCTGCGCCAGGTCTCCGCGGTCCAGGTCAACGGGCGCGCCCTTGATCCCTGATCCGCCGATGTCCACACCGAAGATCTGCATGGACCCAACGTTACGACGCCGGACTGACAGTGACACGGCGGTCACTTCTTCGCGGACAGCTCCGCGGCCTCGGCGCGCAGATCGCGGCGGAGCTCCTTGGGCAGCGAGAACGTGATCGACTCGTCGGCCGTCTTCACCGTCTCCACGTCCGCGTACCCGCGCTCGGCCAGCCACTGAAGGACGCCGTCCACCAGGACGTCCGGGACGGACGCGCCCGAGGTGAGGCCGACGGTGGTGACGCCCTCCAGCCAGGCCTCGTCGATCTCGCCGGCGTTGTCCACCAGGTGCGAGGCGGGCACGCCCGCCTCCAGGGCGACCTCGACCATGCGGATCGAGTTCGAGGAGTTCTTGGAGCCGACGACGATGACGAGCTCGGCGTCCTCCGCAAGCTTCTTCACCGCGGTCTGGCGGTTCTGCGTGGCGTAGCAGATGTCGTCGCTCGGCGGCGACACCAGGCCCGGGAACTTCGTCTTCAGGGCGTCGACGGTCTCCATCGTCTCGTCCACGGAGAGCGTGGTCTGGGAGAGCCAGACGACCTTGTCCGGGTCGCGGACCTCTACCTTGGCGACGTCCTCGGGGCCGTCGACGAGCGTGATGTGGTCGGGCGCCTCACCCGACGTACCGATGACCTCCTCGTGCCCCTCGTGGCCGATCAGGAGGATGTCGAAGTCCTCCTTGGCGAACCGGACCGCCTCCTTGTGGACCTTGGTGACCAGCGGGCAGGTCGCGTCGATCGTCGCGAGCTGCCGTTCGGCGGCCTCCTGGTGGACGGTCGGGGCGACGCCGTGCGCGGAGAACATCACGATGGAGCCCTCGGGCACCTCGTCCACCTGGTCGACGAAGATGGCGCCCTTCTTCTCCAAGGTCTGCACGACGTACTTGTTGTGGACGATCTCGTGGCGGACATAGATCGGGGCCCCGTACTGCTCAAGGGCCTTCTCGACGGCGATCACGGCACGGTCCACACCCGCGCAGTAGCCACGGGGAGCGGCGAGCAGGACACGGCGGGAGCCAGGCGTTGCAGTCATACAGCCCATCGTAAGGCCGCGTACGAGAGGTCAAAGATCGCCTCTGTGGGGAGACTGGGAGCCAGTGCGCGATCAGCGGATGCACCCGGAGGCACGATGTCCGCCCACACCACGAATGCGCCCCTCCCGTCCGACGGGGACGGGGGCGGGGGTCCCGACGCGGCCGGGGCCACGGACCAGGAGCTGAGGCGCAGCCTCACCTTCCGGGACCTCGTCGTCTACGGCCTGCTCTTCATCGCCCCCATGGCGCCGGTCGGCGTCTTCGGCACCCTCGACGCGAAGTCGCACGGCGCGGTGGCCCTGGTGTACGTCGTGGCGACGGTCGCCATGGCGTTCACCGCATTCAGCTACGCGCAGATGGTGAAGGTGGTGCCCCAGGCGGGCTCGGTCTTCGCGTACGCGCGCGTGGGGCTCGGAAACGGCGCCGGTTTCATCGCGGGCTGGATGGCGATGCTGGACTATCTGCTGATCCCGGCCGTCGCCTACCTCTTCTCCGGCATCGCGATGCACGAGCTGGTGCCGGAGGTGTCCCGGTGGGTGTGGACGGCGATCGCGGTGGCCGTGACGACCGCCCTGAACCTGTGGGGGGTGCGGCCCGCGGCGCGCGTCGGCTTCGCGGTGCTCGCCATGGAGATCGTGGTGCTCCTCGTCTTCGTGGTGTCGGCGATCGTGGTGCTCGCGCGGGACGGCGCGGAGCGCGGCTGGCTCTCGCCGTTCTCGGGCGACGGTACGCAGGGCGCGTTCGCGCTGTCCGCGGTGGTGGGCGCGGTGTCCGTGGCCGTCCTGTCGTACCTGGGCTTCGACGCGATCGCCTCGTTCGCGGAGGAGGTCACCGGGGGTTCGGCGAAGGTGGCGCGGGCGGTGCTCTTCTGCCTCGCCCTGACGGGGGTGCTGTTCGTGGCGCAGACGTATCTGGTGGCGCTCCTCAGTCCCGTGTCGTCCGCCGACCTCGCGGCGAACCCCGGTGACCAGGGGTCCGCGTTCTACTCCGCCGTGGACGCGTCCGTCGGGACGTGGCTGCACGACCTGGTGGCCGTGAGCAAGGCGATCGGCGCGGCGTTCGCCGCGCTGGCCGGGCAGGCCGCGGCGGGGCGACTGCTCTTCGCGATGGCCCGGGGGCGGCGGCTGCCGCGGGTGCTTTCCCGTACGGAGTCCGGGACGCCGCGCGTCGCCCTCCTGTGCGCGGCCGTGGTGACCCTCGTCGCCGCCGTGTGGGCCGCCCGGCGGGACGACGGCATGGACCATCTGGTGTCGGTCGTCGACATCGGCGCGCTGACGGCGTTCGCCCTGCTGCACGCGAGCGTGGTGGGGTGGTTCGCGGTACGGCGCCAGGGGGGTCCGGTGAGCTGGTGGCGGCACGTTCTGATCCCCGTCCTGGGCACCGCGATCGTCATCGCCGTCATCGTGGAGGCCGCGGGCTCCGCCCAGGTGGTCGGCGCGGTTTGGCTGGCCGGGGGCCTTGTGGTGCTCCTGGCCCAGGCCAGGCGCCGCGGCTCCGCCGGAGCGGGGTGACGCGCCTGTGCGCACGTACCGCCGCTACCGCGGCGGCGACTCCCCGCCCGCCCACCCATTACCTGCCGACGGGCCGCACCCGCCGATGGCGGCCAGCCCCCACCGGGGGCGTCCACCCCCTGGCAGGGCAGAAACGGGCGGGCGGGTGGGAAACAACCCGCCGCGGTAGCGGCGGAACCCCCCACCGGCCCGCACCCGCCCTGTCAGAGCCTCCGGCTAGTCTCCGCGGTATGGGTCTCAACACGTCCGCCGAAACCCCCCTCCCCGTAGGTGAGGTCTCCCGGCTCATCGGGGGCTGGATCGATCGTCTGGGGGCGATCTGGGTGGAGGGGCAGATCACGCAGCTGTCCCGCCGCCCGGGCGCCGGCGTCGTGTTCATGACGCTGCGCGACCCGTCGCACGACATCTCGGTGAGCGTCACGTGCTACCGCCAGGTGTTCGACGCGGTCGCGGACGTCGTCTCCGAGGGCGCCCGCGTCGTGGTGCACGCGAAGCCGGAGTGGTACGCGCCGCGCGGCCAGCTCTCGCTGCGGGCCGCCGAGATCAGGCCCGTCGGCGTCGGCGAGCTGCTCGCCCGCCTGGAGCAGCTGAAGAAGAACCTCGCCTCGGAGGGCCTGTTCGCCGCCGACCGCAAGCGGCCGCTGCCGTTCCTGCCGCAGCTCATCGGCCTGGTCTGCGGCCGCGCGTCCGCGGCCGAGCGCGACGTCCTGGAGAACGCGCGCCACCGCTGGCCCGCGGTCCGCTTCGAGGTGCGCAACGTCCCGGTGCAGGGCGTGCACGCCGTCCCGCAGGTGGTGCAGGCGGTCAAGGAGCTCGACGCCCTGGCCGAGGTCGACGTGATCATCGTGGCGCGCGGCGGCGGCAGCGTGGAGGACCTGCTGCCGTTCTCCGACGAGCAGCTGGTGCGGGCGGTCGCCTCCTGCCGTACGCCGGTGGTGTCCGCGATCGGCCACGAACCGGACACCCCGCTCCTGGACTACGTGGCGGACCTGCGCGCCTCCACGCCCACGGACGCCGCGAAGCGGGTCGTGCCGGACGTCGGCGAGGAGTACGAGCGCGTGGCGTTCCTGCGGGACCGCGCGCGCCGCAGCGTGGCGGCGTTCCTCGACCGCGAGGAGCGGGGCCTCGCGCACGCCCTCGCCCGGCCTGCCATGGAGGACCCGCACCGCATGGTCGAGGCCCGCGAGGAGCAGGTCACGGCGTATGTCGACCGGGCGCGCCGCACGCTCGGGCACCTCCTGGACCGCGCGCAGTCGGAGCTGACCCACACGCACGCGCGCGTGGTGGCCCTCTCCCCCGCCGCCACCCTCCAGCGGGGGTACGCGGTCCTGCAGAAGCAGGAAGGACCGGTCGTCCGGTCCGCGGACGAGGTGGCGCCGGGCGAGGAGCTGCGCGCGCGGGTCGCCGAGGGCGAATTCACCGTACGAGTCGACATCTAGGGTGGGCGCATGACCAGCAAGACGGATGCCAAGGCCGCCGAGGCGGAGACCGGTACGGCGGACGCGCTCGGCTACGAGCAGGCGCGGGACGAGCTCATCGAGGTGGTCCGCCGCCTGGAGGCGGGCGGCACCACGCTGGAGGAGTCCCTCGCCCTGTGGGAGCGGGGCGAGGAGCTGGCCGCGGTGTGCCGCCGCTGGCTGGACGGCGCACGGGCCCGCCTGGACGCGGCGCTGGCCGAGGACGAGGGCGACGGCGCCGAGGGCTAGCCCCAGGCGCAGCACAGTCGAGGGCCGCCCCAGGCGTCGAAACACGCGCGAACGCTGTGAAGCGGATCACCGCGTTCCCATTTTAGTTGAACTTTGAACCTCATTGGCGTAGTGTCGTCACCGTTCCCCACTGACGTACCGAGAAGGTTGAAAGAGAATGTCCCTCGTTCTTGACCCCGCCGCCCAGGACCTGCTCTTCCGCGAGGCCCGCACCGCGAACACCTTCAGCGACGAGCCCGTGACCGACGAGCAGATCCAGGCCGTCTACGACCTGGTCAAGTACGGCCCGACCGCCTTCAACCAGTCCCCGCTGCGCGTGACCCTGGTCCGCTCCCAGGAGGCCCGCGAGCGTCTGGTCCAGCACATGGCGGAGGGCAACCGGCCGAAGACCCTGACGGCCCCGCTCGTCGCGATCCTCTCCGCGGACAACGAGTTCCACGAGGAGCTGCCGCAGCTGTTCCCGCACGCCCCGGGCGTCAAGGACGCGTTCTTCTCGCAGCGCCCGGTGCGCGAGCAGGCCGCGGGCCTGAACGGCGCGCTGCAGGCCGCGTACTTCATCGTCGGCATCCGCGCCGCGGGCCTGGCCGCGGGCCCGATGACCGGGTTCGACCCGGCCGGCGTGCAGAAGGAGTTCCTGGACGACGACCACACCCCGCTGATGGTCGTCAACATCGGCAAGCCGGGCGACGACGCCTGGTTCCCGCGCTCCCCGCGCCTGGACTACGAGCAGGTCATCACGACCGTCTGAGCCACGGCGCTCAGGACGCGGAGCGACGCTCAGGACACAGAGCAACGAGTGGGGCCCGGCGCATGCGCCGGGCCCCACTCATGTCACTGCCACACCGTCGTCAGCTCTTCCCGACCGGCTCGACCGGCGTCCGCTTCATCTCGAGCGACTCCGCCATCGCCGTCAGCTGCCCGAACGGCGCCGTGCCCGCGACGACCGTCGTGGCGCCCTTGTCCCGCAGGACGAGCGCGTCGTAGCGGGTGCCCTTGTAGCGCTGCCAGGTCCTGCCCGCGATCTTCTGGGTCTCGTCCGTCTTCTCGGCCTTCTGCGTGGCCTGCTCGATGAACTCCGCCGGCTTGGCCGTGGACTGCTTGATCGCGACGTACTCGCCCTTGGGGTCGAGGAAGCCCAGGTGCCAGCTGTCGTGCGCCGCGCCGTTGTACCGCACCGACGTCGGCTTCCACGACGTGGGCAGGCCCTTGGGCGCCGCCACCGGGTAGGCCGCGGCCCGCCGGGCCGTCAGGAGCTCGACGCGGTAGTCGACCCGCTCGACCGGATCCTTGGATTCGTCGTGCGGGATGAAGATGTAGATCGCCGCCACGACGATGCCGATGACGGCCATCGAGAGCAGCATGTTCCGCACGGTCTGCTTGCCAGTTCTGCCTGCCACGCCCCCCATCGTCGCAGGTCCCCCGCCGCGTCCCGGCATGGCCCCTGGCCCACGCGGCACCTGCTCAAACGTGGGGCCCTCTGCTCATACTGTCGGCCTGCGGATAGAGTCGAGGCATCACCCTCACCCGGCCGTCAGGCATCACCCCCATCCGGCCGTCGTCGTATCAGAAAGGTGCGCCTCGATGACCGAGCATCACTCCCTGCCGTCCGAACTCGAGGTCTCCCCGGAGGCCCCCGACCGCAACCTCGCCCTGGAGCTCGTCCGGGTCACCGAAGCCGCCGCGATGGCGGCGGGCCGCTGGGTCGGCCGGGGCGACAAGATCGGCGCCGACGGTGCCGCCGTCAGGGCCATGCGGACCCTCGTCCACACCGTCTCGATGAACGGCGTCGTCGTCATCGGCGAGGGCGAGAAGGACGAGGCGCCGATGCTCTTCAACGGCGAGCGCATCGGTGACGGCACGGGCGCGGAGGTCGACATCGCCGTCGACCCGATCGACGGCACCACCCTCACCGCCAAGGGCATGCCGAACGCCATCGCCGTCCTGGCCGCCGCCGACCGCGGCGCCATGTTCGACCCGTCGGCCGTCTTCTACATGGACAAGCTGGTCACGGGCCCCGAGGCCGCCGACTACGTGGACATCAACGCGCCGGTCGCGGTGAACATCCGCCGCGTAGCCAAGGCCAAGAAGTCCTCGCCCGAGGACGTCACGGTCATGATCCTGGACCGGCCCCGGCACGAGGGCATCGTCAAGGAGATCCGCGAGACCGGCGCGCGCATCAAGTTCATCTCGGACGGCGACGTGGCCGGTTCGGTCATGGCCGTGCGCGAGGGCACCGGCGTCGACCTCCTGATGGGCATCGGCGGCACGCCCGAGGGCATCATCAGCGCCTGCGCGATCAAGTGCCTGGGCGGCGTCATCCAGGGCAAGCTGTGGCCCAAGGACGACGAGGAGAAGCAGCGCGCGCTCGACGCGGGCCACGACCTGGACCGCACGCTCTCCACGAACGACCTGGTCAGCGGCGACAACGTGTTCTTCGTCGCCACCGGCATCACCGACGGCGAGCTGCTCCAGGGCGTGCGCTACCGCGCGGAGACCGCCTCGACGTCCTCGCTCGTGATGCGCTCCAAGTCCGGCACCATCCGGAAGATCGACTCCGACCACCGGCTCGCGAAGCTGCGCGCGTACAGCGCGATCGACTTCGACCGGGCCAAGTAGCGGATCAAGCAGCGGATCAAGCAGCGGGCCTGGCAGCGGGCCGGGCAACTGCCCGTGCGGCAGCGGCCGCATACGTCGACGGGGGCGCTCCGTGCGGGGAGCGCCCCCGTTGTCGTACGCCGGTGTCAGCCCGCCGCGGCGACCGCTCGGGCCGCCTTCTTCAGCTCCAGGTCGCGCCGGCGGCGCCGGGCGAGGACCACGCGGCGCTCGGCGGCGGTCAGGCCGCCCCACACCCCGTACGGCTCGGGCTGGAGGAGGGCGTGCTCGCGGCACTCGACCATCACGGGACAGCGGGCGCAGACCCGCTTCGCGGCCTCTTCACGGGAGAGGCGGGCGGCCGTCGGCTCCTTGGAGGGGGCGAAGAACAATCCGGCCTCGTCGCGGCGGCACACGGCGTCCGAGTGCCATGGGTTGTCCTGGTCCCGCTCTCGCACTGGCACCCTTCCCCAAGCACTCGGCTGCGCTCCCGCAGGGGAGGCCCCATCGGCCGGAACGGCGGCGACCTGCAGGGACTGATGCGTCGGTTGCAGCACGGTCTACTCCTGACGACGGCTTCGCGAGCGAGAGACGATGCACCAAGCTCTACCCGCTGTGTGCGGGCCTATGCACTGAGTCCCGGCGTACGGAAGTTCTGATTCCTCGTACGCGGCGCCCCTGGCCGAAACCTGTCGTCGGCGCCCGGCCGCCGTGCCGTCGCCAGCGCGCGCCGGAGTGCGGCGCGCGGTCAGCCCTCCAGCTTCTTGCGCAGATATCCGCGCAGGTCACGGATGAGCTTGCCGCGCTTGGGGCGGGCCCTGACGTCGCCGAAGACCGCGCAGCCCTCGATGTGGACGACCGGGGCGTCGCGCTCCTCGGCGTCCAGCGTGTCCACTTCGAAATCGCCGAAGACGCCCGCGCCGCGGCCGCGCAGCGACACGTTCTCCGGGACCCGGATCTTCACGTCGCCGAAGACCGCGACGCCCTTGATGACGATCTGCCGGTGCTCGAAGACCGCCTCGCTGAGGTCGACGACCGCGTCGCCGAAGATCGCGTACGCGTGCGTGCGGCGGCCCGGCCGCCACTGGCCCCTGCGGACGGCGTCGCCGAAGACCGCGTACAGAGTCTCGTCGGCGGACTCCGGGACCGCGCCGGGGGCCGGGCGGTCCGGGGCCCGGTCGAGCGACGGCGCCCGCTCCCCCGGCACCGGCAGGTCCGCGACGTACGGCTCGAGGTCGGCGAGCGTCTTCGCGCGGTACACCCCGTCGATCCGCTCGCCGTGCTCCTCCGGGTCGAGGCGGCCCTCGGCGAGCGCGTCGGCGAGGATGTCGGCGGCCCGGTCCCGGTCGGCGTCGGAGGCCCGCAGCGGCGTCGGCGCCTTGGCGGGCGGTGCTGAGGAGCGCTTCTCTAGGTCCACATCGGCAGCGTAGCGAAACGCGATAGATCGCGACAGCCCTCAGTCGCACCTCGCCCGGTGTCCCTCAACTGAGCCTTACCTCACCAAAACCACGCCCCACTCCCGTTCTACGCTGAAGGGACGCTTCCAATGGAGGGGGCGTCGCTGTCTGCCGAGTGAGGAATTGGGCGTCATGCCAGAGTTTGCGTACTCCGATCTGCTCCCGCTGGGAGAGGACACCACGCCGTACCGGCTGGTGACCGCCGAGGGCGTCTCGACCTTCGAGGCCGACGGGCGCACCTTCCTCAAGGTCGAGCCGGAGGCGCTGCGCAAGCTCGCCGAGGAGGCCATCCACGACATCCAGCACTACCTGCGGCCCGCGCACCTCGCCCAGCTGCGGAAGATCGTCGACGACCCCGAGGCCTCGGGCAACGACAAGTTCGTCGCGCTCGACCTGCTGAAGAACGCGAACATCGCGGCGGCCGGCGTGCTCCCGATGTGCCAGGACACCGGCACGGCGATCGTCATGGGCAAGCGCGGCCAGAACGTGCTGACCTCGGGCGGCGACGAAGAGGCCCTGTCCCGCGGCATCTACGACGCGTACCAGAACCTGAACCTGCGCTACTCGCAGATGGCCCCCCTCACCATGTGGGAGGAGAAGAACACCGGCTCGAACCTGCCCGCGCAGATCGAGCTGTACGCGACCGACGGCGGCGCGTACAAGTTCCTCTTCATGGCCAAGGGCGGCGGCTCCGCCAACAAGTCCTTCCTCTACCAGGAGACCAAGGCGGTCCTGAACGAGGCCTCCATGATGAAGTTCCTGGAGGAGAAGATCCGTTCGCTCGGCACGGCCGCCTGCCCGCCGTACCACCTCGCGATCGTCGTCGGCGGCACGTCCGCCGAGTACGCCCTGAAGACCGCGAAGTACGCCTCCGCGCACTACCTGGACGAGATCCCGGCCGAGGGCTCGCCGCTCGGCCACGGCTTCCGGGACCAGGACCTGGAGGAGAAGGTCTTCGAGCTGACGCAGAAGATCGGCATCGGCGCGCAGTTCGGCGGCAAGTACTTCTGCCACGACGTGCGGGTCGTGCGGCTGCCGCGGCACGGCGCCTCCTGCCCCGTCGCCATCGCCGTGTCCTGCTCCGCCGACCGCCAGGCCGTCGCGAAGATCACCGCCGAGGGCGTCTTCCTGGAGCAGCTGGAGACGGACCCGGCGCGGTTCCTGCCGGAGACCACGGACGAGCACCTCAGTGACGACGACGTCGTCACGATCGACCTCAACCGTCCCATGGACGAGATCCTCGCCGAGCTCACCAAGTACCCGGTGAAGACCCGCCTTTCGCTGACCGGACCGCTCGTCGTGGCCCGCGACATCGCGCACGCCAAGATCAAGGAGCGGCTCGACGCGGGCGAGGAGATGCCGCAGTACCTGAAGGACCACCCGGTGTACTACGCGGGCCCGGCGAAGACCCCCGAGGGCTACGCGTCCGGCTCCTTCGGCCCGACGACGGCCGGGCGCATGGACTCCTACGTGGCGCAGTTCCAGGCGGCGGGCGGCTCCAAGGTCATGCTGGCCAAGGGCAACCGCTCGCAGCAGGTCACCGACGCGTGTGCCGCGCACGGCGGGTTCTACCTGGGCTCCATCGGCGGTCCCGCCGCGCGCCTCGCGCAGGACTGCATCAAGAAGGTCGAGGTCGTCGAGTACGAGGAGCTCGGCATGGAGGCGGTCTGGAAGATCGAGGTCGAGGACTTCCCGGCGTTCGTCGTCGTCGACGACAAGGGGAACGACTTCTTCCAGAACCCGGCCCCGGAGCCGACGTTCACGACGATTCCGGTACGGGGGCCGGGGCTGGCGTAGAGGGCGCGCGGGAGCGCCCCATAGGGGCGCGGGGAACTGCGCGACCAGCCACAACGGTCCCGCAGTTCCCCACCGGCCCGGCGGCTAGGCGAACCGCTGGTTCGCCGTATGTGCGCACTTCTGGAGGCGCAGCGGGTCCTTCGGGCCAGACAAGGTCAGGCAGAGCTCCGTCGCCTCGGCGGGGCGCAGGGTGCCGGACAGGCGGATGAACTTCTGGTTGGTGCCGCCGTGGCAGTTCCAGAGGGTGACGGCCGCGCCCTCCGCGTACTTGCCCTCGGGGACGTCCACGCAGCGGTCCTGGGTCAGGCCCGTGTGCAGGGACTGCCGTCCCGTGTCGAACCACCAGGTCTGGTTGCGGTTTCCGGTGCAGTCCCAGCCCTGGACCTTGGTGCCGTTGCGGCTGCTCGACGCGTCGGCGTCGAGGCAGGTGCCGGTGGCCTCGTTCTTCAGGGGCTTGTACGCGTCGTCCCAAGCGGGCCCGTACAGCTTGGCGCTGCCGGTGCTGGCCGAGTCGGCGCAGCCGCCCTCCTCCCAGCCGGAGTCGTAGAGCTGGGTGAGGCAGGACGCGAAGGCGCCGTGGCCGCGGGCGTTGGGGTGGAAGGACTGCCGCACCGAGTTGGAGTCCGGCGGGAAGGGGTTGGAGAGCTCCACGTACAGGCCCCGCGCCCAGGTGTCCTCCATGCAGACCTCGTGGCCGTGGAAGAGGCGGGAGTTGTCGAGGTAGGTCGCCCCGGCGTTCCGGGCGGCGGTGCGCATGCCGCGCTCGAAGGCGGGCACGGCCTCGTTGCGGCCCCACTCGGTGTCGGAGTCGTAGCCCATGCCGCCGCAGGCCAGCTTGCCGGGGAAGTTCGGGTTGTCGCGGAAGTCGGGGCCGATCGGGCTCGGGTAGCCCATGACGACCAGCTTGTAGTCGCTGCCGGAGTACCCGGCCTGGCCCATCACCGTGCGCAGGTCGCGCACGGTCTGCTCGACCTTGGGCACGAGCGCGTCGACGCGGGCCTGCCAGCCCGGCTTGTACTTGGGGGCGCAGGGGCCCTGGAGGGTGAGGTAGCGGGTCACGCAGTCGGTCATGACGGGCGCGAACTGGAGGTCGTCGTTGGCGCCGACGACGAGCAGGATCGCCTTGATCTTGGTGTTGCGGGCCTTGATGGCGAGATTGTCGCTCTGCACCAGCTCGTCCGCGTACTGCTTCTGGCCGCCGATGCGGATGTTGGCGGTCGTCGCGCCGGAGCAGGCCACGTTGTACGTGACGTCCGCGGGGATGCCCGTGCGGTGGATCGCGGCGTCCGGCGAGCGGTGGCACCAGTTGTCCGGGCCGTCCGTGCCGGGCTCGTAGCGGCCGATGCCCTCGCCGCTGATCTCACTGTCGCCGAGCGAGATCAGGCCCGTCTTGCGGTCGGCGAGCGGGCGCTCGGCCGCGTCGCCGTACAGCTTCTCGGCCTCCGCCGCGCGGATCTTCTCCAGCTCCGGCGGCAGCGGCGCGGCCGCCCCGGCCTGCCGCCCCCCGGGCCCGTCCGGCGCGGCCTGGGCGGGCACGGCCGCCACGGCACCGCCGACCAGGGCGGCCAGGGCCGCCACCGCCGTGAACGTACATCGCAGTCGGCCCGCGCCGCCGTGTCCGACGCGTGTCACGCGCTTCATTGCGCCTCCCCGAGTTGGTGTTACCCACGGTTTTTACTGGTGGGTATGAGGCTTGGGAATACTTGTAACAAGACAAGTGCTCACCTTTTCGAGGGAGTTGCGGCGGCCCGGACCGGGGTGTATGCGGCCGCTCCCGGGCGGTTGCGAGCAGCACGGAACGGAAGGACAGTCGGAACATGAGCGGCGGCGTAGACGTGGGCGACGGCGGCGAGTACCGGATCGAGCACGACTCCATGGGTGAGGTACGGGTGCCCGTGGGCGCCAAGTGGCGCGCCCAGACCCAGCGTGCCGTCGAGAACTTCCCGATCTCGGGCCAGCGCATCGAGCGCGCCCACATCGCGGCGCTCGCCGAGATCAAGGCGGCCGCCGCGAAGGTCAACGCCGAGCTCGGCGTGCTCGACAAGGACGTCGCGGGCGCCGTCGCGGACGCCGCCCGCGAGGTCGCCGAGGGCCGCTGGGACGACCACTTCCCGGTGGACGTCTTCCAGACGGGCTCCGGCACGTCGTCCAACATGAACACGAACGAGGTCATCGCCACCCTCGCCACCGAGCGGCTCGGCCGTGACGTCCACCCGAACGACCACGTCAACGCGTCGCAGTCGTCCAACGACGTCTTCCCGTCCTCCCTCCACATCGCGGCCACGGCGGCCGTGACGGGCGACCTGATCCCGGCCCTCGATCACCTCGCGGGCGCCCTTGAGGCCAAGGCCGAGGAGTTCGCCGACGTCGTCAAGTCCGGGCGTACGCATCTGATGGACGCCACGCCCGTCACTCTTGGGCAGGAATTCGGCGGGTACGCGGCGCAGGTGCGGTACGGGGTCGAGCGGCTGCGGTCCTCGCTGCCCCGCCTCGCCGAACTGCCGCTCGGCGGCACCGCCGTGGGCACCGGCATCAACACGCCGCCCGGCTTCTCCGCCGCCGTCATCGCCGAGGTCGCCCGCGCCACGGGCCTGCCGCTCACCGAGGCCCGCGACCACTTCGAGGCGCAGGGCGCGCGGGACGGCATCGTCGAGACCAGCGGTCAGCTGCGGACCATCGCCGTCGGCCTCACGAAGATCTCCAACGATCTGCGCTGGATGGCGTCCGGGCCGCGCACGGGCCTCGCCGAGATCAGCCTCCCCGACCTCCAGCCCGGCTCCTCGATCATGCCCGGCAAGGTGAACCCGGTCATTCCCGAGGCCGTCCTCATGGTCGCGGCGCAGGTCACCGGCAACGACGCGACCGTCGCGGCCGCCGGGGCCGCGGGCAACTTCGAGCTCAACGTGATGCTGCCCGTGATCGCCAAGAACGTCCTGGAGTCGGTGCGGCTGCTCGCCAACGCGTCGCGGCTGCTGGCCGACCGCACGGTTGCCGGCGTGGTCGCCCATCGGGAGCGGGCCCGGGAGTACGCCGAGTCGTCGCCGTCCGTCGTGACTCCGCTCAACAAGTACATCGGGTACGAGGAGGCGGCGAAGGTCGCCAAGCGGTCGCTGGCGGAGCGCCGGACCATCCGTGAGGTCGTCCTTGACGGTGGATACGTGGAGCGCGGCTTGCTGACGCTTGAGCAGTTGGACGAGGCGCTTGACGTACTGCGGATGACCCGGCCGTAGGCCCTCGCGGGGCGCCCCAGACCCGCCCCTTCCCGAACTGGGGCTCCGCCCCAGACCCC
>NZ_JBHYJH010000206.1:0-14037 GCF_042740445.1 Streptomyces sp. NPDC059003
CCTGCGCCCCGGCACAGCGGACGAACCAGGCGCGCTCGCCGCCATCGACCTGGGCAGCGATGGCGAGCACTCCGGCCTGATCCACATCGGCGCGGGCGGCTCCCGCCGCCCCGACCCGGAGAGACTCGCTCCCCGCCAAGAGCGCTACTTCCGCATGCACGGCCCCGCCGTGTTCCACCAGGCAGTACGCCGGATGACCGTCTCCTCACACGCCGCGCTCAGCCGCGCCGGCTGGGCGGCCGATTCCATCGAGGCGTTCATCGGACACCAGGCCAACCAGCGCATCCTCGACACCATCGCCGACCGCCTGGCCATCCCGGCCGACCACCGATACGGCAACCTCACCGAGGTCGGCAACACCGCCGCGGCGTCCATCCCCCTCGCCCTCGCCGACACCGCCGAACAGCAAACCGTCCGCCCCGGAGCCCGGACCCTCCTGACCGCCTTCGGCGGCGGCCTCACCTGGGGATCGGCCGCACTCACCTGGCCCGACGTCCAGCCCGTACCGACCGCGCTGTACCAACCCGACAACACCGCCGACCGCCAGACACCGCCCACCAGCACGTCCGCACCGTAGCCGCCGCCCCGAAGCCACTACGCGGCTTGTCACGCGGCCAGCCGCAGGTGCCCGACCGCCTTCCCGTCTGGAGGTGCCAGGTGCCAGGTGTCAGGTACCCAAACGCCGGATCTTGGATGTGATGTACGGGGTGATGGTGGCCAGGTCGACCGGGTCGATCTCCCAGCCCTCCTCGATGAGACCGTTGACCACCTTGTGACGTCTACGGCCTTCTGGAAGATCAGGTCGTTGGCGAGCAGCTCGTTGAATTGGATGATCTTCTCCTGGTCGACCCTGTACTCCCGAAGCTACGGCGAAGTGACAAGTAGCGGTACGTAATGGTGTGGCGAGGGGTGGCGCCTGCTGGCGCTTGGAGCTGAGGAGTTCTGGAGGGGCCCGCTCCTGTTTCACGGTGACGGCTGTCACTGATCGTGAGACAGGAGAGAACGTATGCGGCAGGAGTGGGAGCCGGAGGACCTTATCGAGGTCTGGACGCTGCTCGAAGACGATATGGGCAGGCTGCGGAACAAGTCGGGGGCGAACCGGCTGGGATTCGCGGTGTTTTTGAAGTTCTTCGAGGTGGAGGCCTGGTTCCCGGAGGACGCCGGAGAGGTTCCGGCGCCGGTGGTGCCGTACCTCGCGCAGCAGGTGAAGGTGCCCGCCGAGGAGTGGGCGGCGTGCGACTGGACGAGCCGGGCGATCAAGCGGCACCGGGTGGAGATCCGGGAGGCGTACGGGTTCCGGATCTGCAGTGAAGAGGACCAGGCCCAGCTCGCCGAGTGGCTGGCCGCGGAGTTGTGCCCGGTGGAGCTGTCGAGGGACCGGTTGGCGGAGGCGGTGGTGGCCCGGTGCCGTAAGGCGCACATGGAGCCGTCGGCCCCCGGGCAGGTGGCGCGGCTGGTGGGGTCTGCGGTCAGCACTTTCGTGGACCGGTTTTGTCAGACGACGACCGGCCGGTTGTCGGCGGCGACACGCTCCAGACTGGACGACCTGGTCTCGGAGGACGACGGCCCAGATGGTGAGGAGAAGGGCAGTGTCGGGGGTGGGCAGACGTTCTTCACCGAGTTGAAGGCGGACCCGGCCGGGCTCGGGCTGGAGAGCCTGCTGGGTGAGATCACCAAGCTGCACCGGGTACGGAACCTGGACATGCCGCCGGAGTTGTTCGCGGACGTGTCGGAGAAGCAGGTGGCTGCCTGGCGGACCCGCGCGTCGAAGGAGTACCCGTCCGATCTGCGGGCTGCGAAGGGGCCGGTGCCCTACACGCTGCTGTCCACGTTGTGTCATGTGCGGCAGACGGAGCTCACGGACACGCTGGTGGACTTGTTCATCCAGCTGGTGCAGAAGATCAATACGCGGGCGGAGAAGAAGGTCGAGGGCGAGTTCGTCAAGAAACTCAGGCGGGTCCGCGGCAAGGAGGGCATCCTGCTGCGTCTCGCGGAGGCCGCGGTCGCACAGCCGCAGGGCACGGTGCGCAAGGTGATCTATCCGGTGGCCGGGGAATACACGCTCAAGGCGCTCGCGGCGGAGGCGAAGGCGAACGAGGCCCGCTACCGGGCCCGGGTCCGCACGGTGCTGCGCTCGTCGTACTCGAACCACTGGCGCAGGATGCTGGAGCCACTGCTCAAGGCGCTGGAGCTGAAGAGCAACAACACCGTGTACCGGCCGGTGATGGACGCGATCGACCTGCTCAAGCGGTATCTGGACCAGCCCATTTCGGAGGGCGCGTACTTCGAGGCGGCGGAGAAGGTCGGGCGTTGTCCGTGGCCTCCGGCGCTTCATCGTCCTCGGCCGAGGTGTCGTCGTTCCAGCGCCCGAACGGGCCCACGCGGCCGGGACCGCTCGCGCCAAGTTGCGGGGCGCCGCCCTTCGTCCGATGGAAGCTGGGGATCATCTCACCACCGTACGACGCGCTGTATCTCCGACGGGGCGTCATGAGGCCCGGCGCTGGCCGGGGATGAGCCGCCACGGCCCCGCGTACTCGGCGCCGCAGGCCGCGCAGTGGGCACGGAAGAGCGCGGCGGCCGGGCCCAGGCTCTCGGCTGGACGGGCCGCCAGGCGCCGCCCTTCGATGACCGTGACCAGCTCCGCCCACGGTTCGGGGCACACGCAGGTGGGCGGTAACGCCTCCTCGCCCGGGGCGGTCACGGGGCGCTCCCTTCCTCGGGCGGGTTATCCGGGGAGACCGCCCGCCACTCGCGCGGCGCGCGGCCGACCGACTTCTCTACCTCGGCGACCTCCTGGTGGCCGTAGGCGGTGCGGACCCCGGAGATGGACATGCCGGAGGCGGTGGCCAGGTCGACGAGCTTGTAGGGGCGGGGGCGGGTGAACTCGCGTCCGTAGGCGACCAGGCGGCGGATCTCGGCCTCGGCCTCCTCACGGCGGCGCCGGGCGCCGGCGAGGGCGGCCAGCAGTGGTTCGGCGTCCTCGCCGTGGGCGTCCCAGGCGGCTTCGAGGTTGAAGGCGGCCCGTTCGCGGGCTTCGGTGATGTCCGCCCAGACGTCGCCGCGCACTTCTTCGGGGATGGCGTCGGGTTCGGGGGCGGGGTGGAGGATCGCGGCAATCTCTTCGTACACGCTCATGGATGCAGTGTGCGCAACTAATTGTGATGAACGCAATGAATTTCAGCGGACGGAATCGGCCGAAGTCGGCGACCCGCGAAGCCTGGTTCTCACAAACGGTCCTTTGCCCGAGCAAGATCGAATCGGGGCGAACGAAGATCGCGAAGAAGGTGATCGGTTCGCAGAACGCGGTCTCACTCAAAAGAGGCGGGAGGGAAGTTCTGCGACTTGAGTTGTGCGAAAATCTGGGCTCATGACGGACCCTCACGCGTCTTCCCCGCCCGCCGAGCCGGAAGCCGACCTCGTCGAACCCCACCCTTGCCCGCGCTGCCGCGCCGAGCCCGGCTCGCCGTGCCGCTCCCGCTCCGGCGCGGTAGCGAGCGCGTACCACACCGGCCGCTTCACCAAGGTCCCCAAGCTCGCCAAGGAGCTGCGGGTGCAGACCCCGGCCGACCGCGGGCCCGGGCAGCCCTGGCGGCCCGGCGCCCCGGTGCCCGCCGCGGTCGACCCGGACCTGCCCAGCGCGGACATCCGCATCGGCTACGCCCGGTGCTCCACCCTCGGGCAGGAACTCGACTCGCAGCTCGACGCGCTGGCCAAGCACGACATCCCCCGGGACAAGGTCTTCAGCGAGAAGATCAGCACCCGCATCAAGGTCCGCCCCGCCTTCGAGCAGGCCCTCAAGACCGCCCGCGAGATCAAGGCGCACGCCCCGCACTGCCGCGTCATCTTCACGGTGTACGAGATGAAACGGCTCGGCCGCGACGCCGCCGAACTGACCGCCCTGGCGGACCATCTGACCGAGCACGGCCTGGTGCTGGAGATGCTCGCCGGGCCCCTGCCCGGCCTCTACGACCCCACCGGCCCCGGCAAGCTGCTGTTCGCGTTCTTCGCCGCCATGGCCGAGACCGAGCGCGAGAACATCCGCGAATCCGCCCTCGAAGGGCTCGACACCGCCGCCCGCAAAGGCCAGCACGGCGGCCGGCCCCCGGTCATCACCGACGACATGCTCCACACCGTCCTGAGGCGCAAGGCCAACGGCGAGTCCGTCGAGCAGATCCAGCCCCACCTGGTCATCCCCACCGGCAAACGCAAAGGGAAGAACCCGTCCGTCGCCAGCATCTACCGGGCGCTGGCCGAGTACGAGAAGCAGCAGCGTCACCCCGAGGCCGTCGAGCAGGCCCACGCCGACTTCACCGCCCTCAAGGGCGGCGAACTTCCCGCCCCACGCCCGGCCCAGCAGCCGGAGCCCGCCCGGTGACCACCTACCGCGTCACCTTGCAGTTCGAGAAGGACGGCCCGTCCTCCAGCGGCTGGTGGGCCAATCTCGCCGTCGCCGAGCGGAAGTTCACCGCGTGGCTCGGCACCTACGGTTCGCTCGACGGCGTGTTGATCCAGCTCGCCGAGGAGACGGACGACGGCCGCGACAGCATCCTGAAGACCTGGACCACGGAACACGGTGAAACCCCCGGGCCCGCGTGACGCGCAGCGCCATCCCCGGGTGTCAAATCATGTGACAGCAAACTGCACTCTCTGCATGGTTCCTACTCGACCCCCTTCACCTGCGGCGGCCCCAAGCACCCCACCTACCAGGCCATCGAAGAGTTGGGGCGCTCGGTACGTACGGCGTTCATATCAGCGACTATCTCGCGGACTTCGAGCTGCGCCGGGAGATCAACGACGGGCTGCAGGTGGTGGAGAACTGGAACAGTGCGAACCACGATCTGTTCTACGGCAAGGACGGCGACCTGACGGGCGACGACAAGGAGAGCCAGGAGGTCTCCATGCTGGCCTGCACATCCTGCAGTCGGCTCTCGTACACGTCAATACGCTGCTGCTTCAGGAGATTCTGGCCGAGCCGAAGTGGGCCAAGAAGCTCACCGACGCCGACCGCAGGGCGCTGTCGCCGCTGTTCTGGACGCACGTGAATCCGTACGGCCGCTTCGAACTGGATATGAGCAACCGGCTCGGCCTCAACCCGCCCACGGTGCCCGGCCCACGCGCCCAAGCGCCCCAGGAGGAACCGGCCGCCGAGGACGCCAGCGAAGCCTGAAGACAGCAGTGATCCCCGGCACTGCCCACGAAGGGCAGTGCCGGGGCCCCTTGTTGTGTATGAACCTATCGGGACAGGTGGGCCAGTCCCGTGCAGTCCGACCACCGCGAGGGTCGGGGATGCGGAGCAGGCGGTATCCGCGTGAACATGCTCGTGGCGCGGTGGGTTCTTCCCTGTCCGGGCTCAAGGGTCGGACATGTTGTCGATCATGGAAGATCCGTGCGGAGTCGCGCTGGCAGCGACCAGTTCAGCGCAGCAGGGACGCCCGGTCCAGGACCAGGGCGGCGGACGGGTATCGTTTGTGGGGGGTGAGGAGTTGCCGCATGGCCTCCAGGCTGCGGCCGACACGGGCGGAGTGGAGGTGGGGGCAGTCGTCGAGGAAGCAGCTCCAGTGGGCCAGGGCCACGTCGAGGTGGCCCTGGGCGAGGAGGCTTTCGGCGAGGGCGGCGCGGGTGAGGGCGTTCGCATGCCGTTCGGCGGGGGTGCGCAGGCGTAGCGCGGCCGTATAGGCGCCGACTGCCCCGGTCCTGTCACCGAGAGCGCCCAGGGTCTGGGCACGCTGGTAGTGCAGGGCCGCGAGAGGGTAGGCGGTGAACGGTCCGGGGAGGCTGTCGGCCTGTTCGTGGAGGCGTTCGGCTGCGCCAAGGGCGGTCAGTGCGGTGTGCCGGTCGTGGTGGGCGGCGGCGGTGGCAAGATGGGCCTGGGTGTAGGCGCGCACGGACCGTGAAGAGCGGCGCGCGGTGTCGGCAGCGTGCTCGGACAGGTGCAGCACGCCCCGGGTGTGGTGGCCGAGATCGGATGCGTGGGTGGCCATGGTGCGCAGTGCGATGGCGAACAGGGCGGTGTCTTCGGCGTCGGCGGCCATGCGGGTGGCCGTGAGGTGGTAGTGCTGGGCGAGGGCGTCGTGGCCGTCGTCGGCGGTCATGGTTCCCAGCAGCAGAGTCAGCCGGGCCGCCCCGGCCAGGAGTTGGTGGTGCACCGGCTCGGGGGCAGGGGTGTGAAGCCAGCCCGCGACGGGCCGGTGGAGATAGCCGGCCAGCCCATGGTGCACGGCGCCGCCGCCGTGAGCCTTGGCCGCATCGGAGAACCGGCGGACCATCGCGTCCATCTGCTCGATCCGGGCGCGCAGCGGCGCGGCGGCGGCCGGTGCCGTAGCGCGGCCGTGCGGCCCCGCTACGCCGGGGATGACCGGGAGGGTGAGGGCGGTCAGGCTGTAGACGCCGACGGCCATGAGGCGGCGCCTACCGGGGTCGAGATCATCCCGTAACAGAGTGGAAAGCGTGCGCACGGGCTCAGCCTCCCAGCACGGCTCCGCCCTCGTGACCGAAACCGGAATATTGGGTTCCGTCAGGCCTGCCTCGGACGCGGTGACCGTGCGTCCCAGACGCCTCGTGAGCGCTTGGAGCAGGTAGGTGCCGGCCGGGGGCGGGGGCGGGTCCCGGACAGCCAGCGCGAAACGGACGACTGCCCGCAAGCCACAGTCTGTCCGTGTTCGGCGGCTATCCGCCGTATCCGGGCAGCCAGTTGGGCCTCGCTCAGGCCGCTCTCCTCGACGAGCGCGCGCAGCAGGGCATTCGGTGTCCGGTCCACGTCTCCTCCTTCTGTCTCTCGGTAAACCGGTCCCCGCCTGCGGCTCCCCACCTGTCCGTTCACAAGGGCGCAAGGTTGCATGCAGTGCATGGCATGCACGCTGTGCACCCTCTGGTCGGCAGGTTGGTGGGGTTGTGCACTGGTGATATCCCGCCGCGCGGGCGCCTCAAAGCCTGCCGTGCGGGGTTGTGACTGGTTCAGGCCGCCCCGGGCCCTGGCGAAAGGCAGAGCGCACAATGCCTCCCCCCACTGCCTTCACGCCGCTGCTGCCGGACGGCCTCGACGAGGTCGGCGCCGTACCAGCCGAAGAACTCCCCGCGCTGGCCACACAGATCCGCCGCTTTCTGATCGAGTCGGTGTGCGCCACGGGCGGGCATCTGGGCCCGAACCTCGGCGTGGTGGAGCTCACTTTGGCCCTGCACCGCGTGTTCGACTCCCCGCACGATGCGTTGGTCTTCGACACCGGGCATCAGGCGTATGTGCACAAGCTGCTCACCGGCCGCGGCAAGGAGTTCACCACCCTGCGCCAGTCAGGATGCCTGTCTGGCTATCCGTCCCGGGCCGAGTCGGTGCACGACCTGGTGGAGAACTCCCATGCCTCCACCGCCCTGTCCTACGCCGAAGGGCTGGCCAAGGCCCGCGCCCTGAACGGCGAAACCGACCGGGCGGTGGTCGCGGTCATCGGCGACGGGGCCATCACCGGCGGCATGGCCTTCGAGGCGCTGAACAACATCGGCGGCAACCCCACCCGGCCGGTAATCGTGGTGCTCAACGACAACGGCCGCTCCTACGCCCCCACCACCGGAGCCCTCGCCACCCACCTTTCCGCCTTAAAGCAGGGCGGTGGCGCCGAGGCGTGCCAGAACCTGTTCACCGAGCTTGGCTTCACCTACTTCGGCCCAGTCGATGGGCACGGCACCGGCGAGATCGAGGTCGTGCTGCGCCGCTCGCACGCTATGCGCCGCCCCGTCGTGGTGCATGTGATGACCGTCAAGGGCAAAGGCTACGGTCCGGCCGAGGAAGACGAGGCGGACCGTCTGCACGCGGTGGGACCGTCGACCCCACCACCGGCCGCCCGGCCACAACCACCGCCATGAGGTCGTGGACGAGCGTGTTCGGCCAGGTGTTGGTGGAGGCGGCGGCCGAGCGCGAGGACATCGTCGCGATCACCGCGGCGATGCTCCGGCCCACCCGGCTGCACCTCATGGCCCAAAGGCTTCCGGAGCGGGTCTTCGACGTCGGTATCGCCGAGCAGCACGCTGTCACCAGCGCGGCCGGCCTGGCGATGGGCGGCTACCACCCCGTCGTCGCGATCTACGCGACCTTCCTCAATCGGGCCGTCGACCAGGTGTTGATGGATGTGGCCCTGCACCGGCTGCCGGTCACCTTCGTCCTGGACCGGGCGGGTGTCACCGGCCCCGACGGCCCCTCCCACCACGGCATGTGGGACCTCTCCCTGCTCTCCGCCGTGCCCGGCCTGCGCATCGCAGCCCCGCGCGACGCGGCCCGGCTGCGGAGCCTGCTAAATGCGGCGGTGGACATGCAGGACGGGCCCACCGCCCTGCGCCTGCCCAAAGCCTCCGTCGGCCCCGATATTGAGGCGGTGGCCCGCCTGGACGGCCTCGACATCCTGCACCGCAGCCCCGGCCGCCCCCTCGACGTCCTGCTCGTCCCTGTCGGCCCGCTGGCGAAGGCCGCGCTCGAGGCCGCCGCCCTCCTGCAGGCCAGCGGGCTCGGCGTGACCGTCGCCGATCCGCGCTGGGTCGTCCCGATCAATCCGGCCCTGTGTGCGCTGGCCGCCCGCCACCGCCTGACCTTCACCGTCGAGGACAACATCCGCACCGGCGGCGCGGGCAGCGCCCTGGCCCAGGCCTGCCGCGATGCTCACGTCACCACCCCGGTACACGTGCTCGGGCTGCCCCGCGTCTTCCTGCCCCACGGCCCGCGCCCTGACCTGCTCACCCAGGCGGGTCTCGACGGCCAGGGCATCGCGCGCCGTACGCGAAGAACTCCTCACGCCCCCGCACACCACTACGTCGCCCGATCCCGCCTTCTCCCACCCCGCCGGGAGGGCCCGATGACAGCCATCGGCCTCGGCCTGCCCACCCTCCCCAAGGCCCCGGTGCGCCACCCCACCCGCCAACTCCACGTCGGCGACGTCCCTGTCGGCGGCGGCGCACCCATCAGCGTGCAGACCATGACCACCACGCTCACCGCAGACGTCGATGCCACCCTGCGCCAGATCGCCGCCGTCACCGCCGCCGGCTGCGACATCGTCCGCATCGCCGTCCCCTCCGCCGACGACGCCGACGCGCTGCCCGCCATCGCCGCCAAGTCGTCGATCCCGGTCATCGCCGACATCCACTTCCAGCCCCGTTACGTCTTCGCCGCGATTGACGCCGGATGTGCCGCTGTCCGCGTCAATCCCGGCAACATCAAGAAGTTCGACGACCGGGTCGGCGATCTCGCCAAGGCCGCGGCGTCCGCCGGGGGTGCCCCTCCGCATCGGCGTCAACGCCGGATCGCTGGATCCGCGCCTGCTGGCCAAGTACGGATCGGCATCGCCCGAGGCCCTGGTGGAGTCCGCGCTGTGGGAAGCCTCCCTGTTCGAGGACCACGGCTTTCAGGACTTCGAGATCGCGGTCAAGCACCACGACCCCCTCACCATGATTGCCGCGAACCGGCTCCTGGCCCAACGGTGCGACTACCCCCTGCACTTGGGTGTCACCGAGGCCGGACCGGCCTTCCAGGGCGCCATCAAGTCCGCAGTCGCCTTCGGGATCCTGCTCGCCGAGGGCATCGGCGACACCATCCGTGTCTCCCTGTCCGCCGACCCTGTACAGCAGTCAAGGCCGGCTGCCACACTCTCCAGTCGCTGGGTCTGCGCCCCCGCAAACTGGAGATCGTCTCCTGCCCCGGATGCGGCCGCCTCCAAGTCGACATCCACCGCCTCGCCGCCCAAGTCGAAGCCGCCTTCGACGGCTTTCCCCACCCGTTGTGGGTCGGGGTGATGGGCTGCGTGGTCAACGGCCCCGGCGAGTCCCGCGAGGCCGACCTCGGCGTCTCCTGCGGCAACGGCAAAGGACAGATCTTTGTGGCTGGCCAGGTCGTCCGCACTGTCCCCGAGCCCCAGGTCGTCGAGGCCCTCCTTACCGAAGCCCTGAAGCTCACCGAAACCTCCACCGATGAGTCACCAGAGGGTGAAAGGACATGACCACTACCGCCCCGCAGACGACACATGTCCCGGACCTTTCTGCGGCCCGGCAGCAGGTCGACACGGTCCTGGCCCACTTCCTGGAACGCAAGACCACCACCGCCGCCCCCCAGCACCTGCCCACCGAGACCATCGAGGCCCTGACCTCCTTCCTGAGGGCTGGCGGTAAACGGCTGCGCCCCATGCTCTGCGTCACCGGCTGGCACACCGCAGCCGGGCACCAGCCCCCACCGGCCGCCGTGTTACAGGTCGCAGCCGCACTGGAGATGTTCCACGCCTTCTGCCTCATCCACGACGACATCATGGACCGCAGCCTCACCCGTCGCGGCCAGCCCACCGTTCACCGCGCCCTGGCCGACCGCCACACCGCTTCCCGCCCCCGGGCGCTGGCTGAACAGTTCGGTAACGCGGCCGCCATCCTCATCGGCGACCTCGCCCTGACCTGGTCCGACGAAATCATCCACACCGCCGGGCTCACCCTCGTCCAGCTCACCACGATCCTGCCGCTGCTCGATGCCGTGAGCACCGAGGTCATGTACGGCCAGTACCTCGACCTCACCGCCACCGGCCGACCCACCGACGACGTAGGCCAGGCCCTAACCGTCATCCGCTATAAAACCGCCAAATACACCATCGAACGCCCCCTGCACATCGGCGCCGCCCTCGCGAACGGCTCCACCCCGCTATCCGACACCCTGACCGCCTATGCACTGCCCCTGGGAGAGGCATTCCAGCTGCGCGACGATCTCCTTGGCGTCTTCGGCACCCCGGAACAGACCGGCAAGTCCTGCCTGGATGATCTGCGCGAGGGCAAACACACCGTTCTCGTCGCCCTCGCCCTGCAAATCGCCACCACCCGCCACGCCAGCCTGCTGCGCAGCCTTCTCGGCCGCGCGGACCTCACCGAGGCCCAGGCCACCCAGATCCGCACCATCCTCACCATTACCGGGGCCCGCACCTAGGTCGAAGACATGATCAGCCACCGCCGCGAGTGCGTCCTGCGTCTCCTCACCGCCCCCGGCCCCATCCACCCCGGGGCGCTGCCCACCCTGCACCGCCTGGCTGACACCACCACACAGCGGACCTCATGAGCACGCACCGCAAGGTCCTGCTCACCCCTCCGCGCGGCTGGTGCGCGGACGTCGACCGCGCCGTGCTCGCCGTCGAGAAGGCCCTGGAACGGCGCGGGGCTCCGTCCAACCACGGTGGTCTCGCTTTGGATGGCCTCACACCGACCTGGCGGAAGGAAGCCGGCGGCAAAGCCTGAGCGCAGGCGGAAGCCGATCGAAGGACGGGCCGGGCCCTGGCCTGCCTCGACGAAGCCGCTCTCGCCGCCGGACAGTGAGGGCTTCATCGCCTCGCCCACTTGATAACACGACGGGATCGATGACTCTCGGCATCGGCCCGTAGAGAGGACCGTGACATGAGCATTGGGCACGATGCACAGACGACAGACCATGGCGATAGCAGGACTCGACTCGTCCGGCTGACCGGACCGGGAAGCCCCCCTGATTCCCCGCTGAGCTACCGCGAGCAGGTCGTCCTGCCACGGTTGACGACCCCGCTGCCGGTCGAGGCCAATCCCTTCGAGGACCGGATCCGGCCCTCGGAGGAACGACTGGCCGCACTCGGCGTGCAGGTGGGAAGCGAGATCATGATCCTGCGGTGTGCGGCGTTGATGCACCCGCGAGTCGGCATGGACGATCTACGGCTGGTCGCCGACATCTTCGGGTTCTTCTTCGCCTACGACGACCAGTTCGATGGACCGCTCGGCTGGGACGAGGCGGGCACCGCCGAAACGGTGAACGCCACCAAGCGGATCTTCGCCGGCCACGTCCCCGCCCCGAGCAGTGACCCCCTGAACCACACCCTCATGCAACTGTGGGAACAGCTACGCCTGCGGTCGAACGGTGAACTGTGGGAACGCATTGTCAGCCACACCCTCGGCTGGCTCGACGGCTACAGGTGGGAGACGAGCCTGCGAGTCCAGCAGCGAATTCCCAGCGTCGCCGAACAGACCCGCGAACGGTTCTGGACCAGCGAAATGTCCTTCGACTGGGAATACGTCGAACTCACCGACGCCCCCTTCCTGCCGCGCGCCTTCATCCGCCACCCCGACATCCAGCAGGCCCTCACCGGGTTCACCCTGATCGTCGCCTGGGGCAACGACATTGTCAGCCTGCCGCGCGAGAACCCCTACAACAACATCGTCTACGCCCTCCAGCAGGAGCGATCGTGCCCGCTTCAGGAAGCGATCGACAGCGCCTACCAGTTGGTCCTCGACCTGTGCGACGACGTCATGGCCCGCCAGGACCGGCTTGCCGCCCTCGCGCACGACCTGCGGCTCGACCCCTTCGAGACCGCACGGATCCAGCGCTGGTACGCCAGCATGCTGCTCAGCGCCGGCGGCGCCCTGCAGTGGCACCTGGAAAGCGGCCGCTACAGCCAAGACTCCCTCCACGACCTCCCTTCTCTGTGGGCAGGTCCCTCGTTCAGCGGTCATCGAGCTGGCAGTCGGCAGGAAGGGAAACCCTGATGAGCCTCGGAATGATTAAGACCGCCCCCGGCGTGTGGCCTGTCCTCGGGCACACCCCCCGTCTGATCCGCGACCCGCTGGCCTTCGTCGCCTCCCTTCCCGCTCACGGCGACCTGGTCGAGATACGCATCGCGACCCAGAAGGTCATCGTGGTGTGTGACCCGGAGCTGACCCGCCAACTGCTCACCAGCGACCGGGTCTTCGACAAGGGAGGTGACATGTTCGACCGCCTGCGCGAGGTCACCGGGAATGGCCTGGGGGGATGTCCCCATTCCGACCACCGCAGGCAGCGCCGTGCCGTCCAACCCGCCTTCCACGTCACCCGCATCCCGGTCTACGCTGCCGCCATGACGCGCCAGAGCAGCCAGCTCACCGACTCATGGCACGACGGGCAGCGCATCAACGTGCTCCAGGAGATGCTCAACCTCACCGGTCGCATCACCATCTCCACCCTGTTCTCCGACGCCATCAGCGCGAGCCAGCTCACCACCGCGCTGGCAGACGTGCGCACGGTGATGGCCGGCATCTTCTGGAGAATGATCATGCCGAACCTGCTCAACGCCGTGCCCACACCCCGCAAGATCCGCTACGACCGAGCCCGCGCCCGCCTGCGGCGCCTCACCAGGCAGGCGATCGCAGAACGCCGCGCCAGCACAGCCCGCTACGACGACCTCATCTCGATGGTCATCTACTCGCAACCGACCGACTCCACGCAGCTGTCCGACGCTGAGATCGAAGATCAGGTCATGACGTTCTTCCTCGGCGGCGTCGAGACCACGGCCAACTCCCTCGCCTGGACCTTCCACCTCCTGGCCCGTCATCCCGACGTCCTGCACCGGCTGCACACTGAGGTCGACAGCGTCCTAGCAGGTCGAGCGGCGACCATCGACGACCTGCCCAATCTCCCGTTCACCGGACGGATCGTCACTGAAAGCCTCCGCCTCTACCCGCCCGGCTGGTTCCTCTCCCGCACCGCCACAACAGACACCCAGCTCGGCGGAGCACGCATCCCCGCAGGCACGATCATGGCCTACAGTCCCTACCTCGTTCACCGCAAACCAGAGGACTTCACCGACCCCGACCGGTTTGACCCCGACCGATGGGACGACCACACCTCCGCCTTGGCATCACGCAGCCTGCTCATCCCCTTCAGCGCCGGCCCTCGCAAATGCATCGGCGACACCTACGCCATGACCGAAGCATGTATCGCCCTGGCCACCATCAGTAGTCGCATCACCCTCGAACCCCTCACGGCCCGGCCCGTACGCGCCGCGGTCGACCCGCAACTACACCCCCGAAAACTCGCCCTCCGAGTTGCCACACGTCACCATCGCTCAGGACCACCACCCGAATGACCTCCCTGATCAGATGACAAGCAGACCCCACCTGTGGGCGGGACGGCTTTGGGGCATGACGGCCTGGTTGGGGCAGGACCGGTCCATCATCCAGCAGCCAGACTCGTGCACACCGACCAAGACAGGATGTGCATCTTGGTACCCGGCTTGCGCCGGTCCACGGGGCTCGGGCCTT
>NZ_JBHYJH010000207.1:0-13662 GCF_042740445.1 Streptomyces sp. NPDC059003
GACAGCTCTGCCCCCTGATCACATCACCCGATCGATGCCCCAACTGAAAAGACTCCGGGAGTTGCGCATCGCAGTGTGAAGGTCATCGCCAGCCGCCTGTCCGGAAACTTCGGGGCGCCTCAGAGGCCTGCGGAAGCTGCTGGACGCAGCCGCCGGTGGCGGCCGTGGGGTCGGCCGGGTCCGGGTGTTGAGGGTTTCGGTGCGTGGGCTGGGCTCGTGGCCGCCCGGGCTGTTCCAACCTGGGGGCGGACTCCCGCACACCCCGGCCCGGAGAGGACGGAACCGCGCGAAGCCTGACGCGGATGAGGGGAGTCGCGTCGCTTCGCGCACGCGGCCGCCGACCGATACGCACATTCCCGCACCGCGAACGTACTCCCCGAAGCGCCACCGGAACCATGCCCCGGCCATGTCAAACCATGGCCAGCAAGAGAGAGTTCCCGGACGGCCTCTTGTGGGTGCAAATTCTTGCTCCGCTGTCGCACTCCGGCTGGCCCCCTGTCACCGGTGGTGCGCAGTGCCGAGGCCCGGCTGGAGCGTGTCCGTTCGGCAGTGTCGCGCCGAACGAAGTGCGCTGGAGCTACTCTCGCCCCCGGTGGTACCCACCCGAGCCGTTCCGCCAGGACCACGCCGAGATCGACTCCATGCGCGGGGGTGTACGCCGCCCTGTGCGGAGCCGTGACCAGGCAGCATGAGCCTGTCGAGGAGGTCCACGGAATCGGCTGGGCGGTGTGCTGCCTGGTGCGGATCCTTCTGACACATGCGAGAGGTGATGCGCGTGAGCCGGACTTCGCCCGCCAGCCGGGGAATGGTCGCTGACATCGCCGTCCGGTCTTGTGGAACCGCAGCGGCTGGCGCCGGACCGGCTCGCCGCGGCCAGCCGCGGTGCGCCGCCGGTTCCTGGTCGATAGCGACACCGGGAGCCCGGTGTACGGGCACAAGCTGCTGACCGGGCGGGCCGACATGATGACGCGATGGGTCTCATGACCAGGTCATCGCATGGCCCGTTCCACATCCGACCGTTTCGGAAGGAGGGTGCTTCTGTGTCGCGGGTGCTGTCGATCAGCCCGAAGGAGACCCGGTTGTCCGTCCCCCCTCTCGCATTGCCGTTCCCGGAGCGCAGGAGCCCGCACTGCTCGTATGCCGAGCGGGCCGTGCTTCGCTGGGCGTGCGGGACCGGACTGGCCGCCGACGAGCGGACGGCCGACCGGCTGGCGTCGCCCGCATGGGGCCACTGCGCGGCGGTGTCCACCCCCAGGACATCCCGGGACCGCCTGTCGCTCATGGCGTGTTGGCTGGCCTGGTTGGGGGTGCTGGACGACACGGCGGAGACCTACCGCACCCGTGCCTCCTTCGCCGAGGCGGTCTCGGGGGTCCGGGCCGTACTGGCCACCGGGCGTGCCCAGGAGCGCCATCCGCTGGTCGTCTCCTTCACCGACCTGCACCGTCGCACCGGTGCGCTGGGCTCTCCGGCGTGGAGGGGGAGATACGCCGAGATCACAGCGCAGCTGCTCGACGGTCTCGTCGATGAACAGCGCGTCAAACAGGAAGCCTGTCTCCCCGGCGTCGCCGAGTATGTGGAGTACCGTCGTGTCACGGGTTACATGCCGTTGTTGTACGCGGTGACGGAAATCGTCCTGCGTTGCAAGGTCCCGTCCACGATCCAGAATTCCGGCGTGTACGCGCGGCTGCTCACCGCCTCGATCGACGCAGCCGACTTCATCAACGACATTCCACACCCTGCACAAGGAACTGGCGCACGGCGAGACCGGGAATCTCGTGATCGTCCTGGCCCATGAGCAAGGACTCACCCTCGAACAGGCCCTCCATGAGGCGGCGTCCCGTATCCAGCGGGCGGTTGCGGACTTTCAGGCCGCGGAACGGGACCTGCACGCCGAACTGACCACCCGGCCTCTGCCCGTTCGGGACTGGCACGCGGTTTTGGCCATGGTGGATTCGATGCACGACTGGATCGCCGGGCTCCCTGCCTACTACCGCACGTCCGGACGCTACTGCCTCGCCTAGGGAGGACCCGTGTTCAAGCCCCAGGGACATTCCTCAAAGTATGCGCCTGCTCAAGGTATTTCATCCCGTTACGTCGGCCGAGAATCCCCGTTCCCCTACCCCAACGGCTGGTTCTGCGTCGGGTTCACCGAGGAAGTCGCTCCCGGCGAGGTGGCGACCCGGCACCTGGCCGGGCAGGACATGGTGCTGTACCGAACCCGGAGCGGTCTGCTGCGCGCGAGTAGTCCCTCCTGCCCCCACCTCGGGGCCCATCTCGGCATGGGCGGACGAGTGGAAGGGAGGAGGTTGTGTGCCCCTTCCATGGCTTCGCGTTCGGCCCGGACGGCGCCTGTACCCGGACGGGCTACGGAACCCGCCCGCCGAAGGCGTCCCTGCCCCTGCTGCCTGTCGCGGAGGAGAGCGGCCTGATCCTCCTGGTGTGGCACCACCATGCTGGCGAGCCACCGGACTGGGAGCCACGAGCCGAGCATCCCGGCGAGTTCGTTCCCCTGGCCCGCGACACCACCGAATGCGCGGGGCATCCCCAGGAAGTGCTGGAGAACACCGTCGACTTCGGCCACCTCACCGCGCTGCACTGGCCTCGTGTCTCCCACGGGCACCTGCTCAAGCCCTTCCTGGAGGACGGGGTCAGGGGCCAAGTCACGTTCGAGATGGCAGTCTGCCCACCCAGTTGGAAGAAGCCGATGCTCAGCACGTACGCGTTCACTCTCCACGGCTTGGGAGGCACAGAGGAGCCGCGCCAACTTGATTTCCGCAGGTCGGGTGGGCTGGTGTGATGCCGGTGGAGGGTGCTCGAGCGTGTGGCGGGCGATAGTCTGGCGGCCTGATCGTCGGGCAATGGTCACGGGCGGTCCGTCTGTGACCAAGCCACGGGGCGTGACGGCTTCGTAGGTTCGGTCATGGGCGGTGGAGGCCGTTGGGGCGCCGATCGCAGCGCGCGGCGCAGCCGCTTTGCCGAGTGTTCGACTGCCTTGTGAACGACCCGTGGAGACCGCGCCCGCCGTGCGCTCCGGCGTGGTTTTTTCTTCGCGTAAACACGCCGATACGCTGGTGTCGGTGTTGCTGTACCGGTGCGACTGTTGAGTCCCTGTTCTTTCGCGAGACGCAGATGAGCGCCCTGTTCTTACCGTGTGATCGGCGCGGTGCTAGGGACGCGCGAATGGCAAGTAGAGGGGACCTAAGATGTCACTGCCGAACCTCCCTTCCCGTTCGGAGATAGCTGTCGTCGGTGCCGGGATCGCAGGGCTTGCGGCAGCCTTCCATCTCCAGGAGCGGGGCCATCGGGTGACAGTGTTCGAGGCGAGTGATCATGTCGGCGGACGCATGCTGACCGAGAGGTCCGACGGGTACGTTCTGGACGTCTGCGCGAGCATGACCACTGATCGGTACGTCGCCATGAAGGGCCTCATCGCCGACGCCGGCCTGTCTGGTGAGTTCATGCCGGTCAGTGACAGTTGGGGATTTCTGCGCGATGGGGAAGTGCGCCGCATAAACTTCCAGTCCGCGGCAAACGTACTGCGTACGGACCTGCTCTCCACCAAAGCAAAGCTTCGCGTCCTCCGGTCGTTGGCGCGCATTCTGGCGGATCGGCGGAATGTTGAGAAAGTGGTTGCGTGGTATGACATCTCCCCGGCGCTCGATTTTGATGTGGAGACGGCCAGGGACTACGTTTTCCGGCTCTTCGGTGAGGAAGTTTCGGAGTACATTATCGATCCTTTCATGGCAGCGCAGAGCGGTGCCAGTTTCGAGCAGATATCTGCCTCTGATCTCCTTTTTCTGCTCAACAAGTATTTGGGCATGAACTTCTTTGCCTCGCCTCACGGGATGGGTTTTCTCCCTGAAGCACTTGCCAAGCAGCTCGATGTGCGACTCAATTCGCCGGTGTGCTCCGTTCGGGAAAGCCGCGACAGGACGAGCGTCACGGTCGTACACCAGAAGCTGGATGCGTCAGAGACCTCGGAACGCTATGCGGCCTGCATCCTGGCCGTGCCCCCGGGCCGGGCGGCAGCAGTGGCCGTGGACCTGGACCCCAAGCAGAAGAAATACTTGAGGTCCGTCCCCTGCGAGCCGCACATTCGGGTCTTTCTGGGGCTCGACCGGGCGCCGGTCGAACCTGCCACCTGCATTTTTGTTCCACGGCGGGAGAATCCCGATACATGTGCGATGATCCTGGAACACAACAAGGCTCCCGGTAGCGCTCCTCAGGGAAAGGGGCTCCTGGGGATCTACCGGAGGCTTGAGTGGAACCGGCGATACTGGGATGCCAGCGATGAAGAAATCGTCGACGTCTCCGTCAGGGACATCGGAAGAATCCTTCCCGATATCCTCCCCGATGCCGTCGGCGCGGTTGGCATGTCCTATGTTCACCGGGCGCGGCCGAGTCTGATCTGGCATGCGCCGGGCACGCTGGCAGATCTTGCGTCATTCACCGGAAGTTTTGACCCGAATTCGCGTATCCAGTTCGCCGGGGATTACTTCTCCATGTCGGGCACGGGATGTGCGCTGGCTTCCGGGGAGGAAGCCGCGAAGAGGCTGATGGGCAGTTCGCCATGACCGCCACATCGGTTCCTGAAGCCCATGCCCATCGTGATGTGCCGGGCCTGTGCCGGCGGGTGGATGCGGTCTTCGACGAGTTCCTCGAGGACAAGGCCCGCACCGGCGCTGACGGCCACATGCCAGGCGAGGTCATCCAAGTCCTGCGCGACTTCCTCATCCCCGGAGGGAAGCGGCTGAGGCCCATGCTGTGCGTGTCCGGCTGGCAGGCAGGAGGTGGCAGTGACTGCCCCGCCCTGGTGATCCGGGTGGCAGCGGCGCTGGAGATGGTCCACGCCTTCGCGCTGATCCACGACGACGTAATGGACCGCTCGGAGATCCGCCGTGGTCGGCCCACGATCCATCGTGCCCTGGCCGTCCACCACGCCGATCTGAACTGCCGGGGCGCCGACCAGCTGGGTACCAGTGGCGCGATCCTCGTCGGCGATCTGGCCCTGGCCTGGTCGGACGAACTGGTGCACACCGCCGGTCTGCCGGCCGAGCGGCTGGCCGCCGTGCTGTCCGTGGTCGACGCGATGCGCACCGAAGTCATGGTCGGCCAGTACCTGGACGTGACGTCCACACCCGACGCTCGGGCCGGTCCGGGGCCGGCGCTGACAGTGATCCGCTACAAGACCGCGAAGTACACCATCGAACGGCCGCTGCACATCGGCGCACTGCTGGCCGGGGCCGACGGCTCCGTGCTCGATGCCCTCTCGGGGTTCGCACTGCCGCTCGGGGACGCCTTCCAGCTCCGCGACGACCTCCTGGGGGTCTTCGGGAATCCGGTCACCACCGGCAAACCGAACCTCGACGACCTGAGGGAAGGGAAGTGCACCGTACTGGTCGCCCTGGCGCTGCGATACGCCGACGCTGACGAGCGCGACATCCTCTGCTCCCTGCTGGGCAACCCCGCCCTGACCGAGGACGGAGCCGAACGCATCCGCAGCGTCCTTCACCGCACCGGGGCCCACACGATGGTCGAGGAGATGCTCCGGAAACGGCAGAGCGCGGCGGCCCACGCCCTCGACCAGGCCGGCTTTCCTGCCGAGACCACCGCGTTATTGCACCAGGTCGCGCAGCGAGCCGTCATGAGGCAGTCATGAGTACCGGTGCGATTGGAACCGATCCAGGGAGCGGGTTCATGCCCGACACAGCCGAACATCGCCTGTTCGAACAGCAGCTGTACGAGAAGTTCGCCAACTTACCCCGCCCTTTGTATCCCTTTGCCGACCTGGTCAACCCGGCCATGGAGGAACTGGCCCAGGAATACTTCGGGTGGATCGACGACGACTACGGCTTCCACTCCCCACAGGCCCGGGCCCGGCACAAACAACACCGGCTGACCGACATCGCCGCGCGGGCCTTCCCCTCCCTCACCCTCTCGGAGCTGAGGCCCGTCGCCCGCTTCACGGCCTCCGGGGCGATGATGGACGACTACTTCGACCACGTCAGCCACGGTGAGATGGACGCCATCCGCAAGCGGATCATGGCTCTGTTGTCCGGCACCGACGCCGCCACACCGCAAGACCTGGGCATCTACCGGCAGTTCCACCGGATCCGGCAGGACGCCCTGACGTGCGGCATGCCGGATCACCTGTACCGGAAGTTCATCGTCGCCATCGACCGGACCATCACCGGCTACCGGGACGAAAAGCGTTACATGGCGCACAACCGCCCTGCCCCGCTTGCGGTATTCGAGGTGATCCGCGGCGAGTGCTCCAGCGGCGGCCTGCCCTTCGCCAAGTACCTGTGCATGCAGAAGGACTACCGCTCCCTGCCCGATGACGTGCTGGAACACCCGATCATCCTCCGGCTGCACTCGCTGGCCTCCCGCATGATCGGCTGGCACAACGACATCATCTCGCTCCCCAAGGAACTCTCCCGAAAGGGCGACGTGATCAACCTCGTACTGACCCTGCAACACAAACACGACGTGCCCATCGAGGACGCCTACGAAATGGCGCTGGACTTCCACGACCGCGACCTCGACGAGTTCATCACGCTGCAGAACAATCTCCCGGCCTTTGGGAAGTCGCAGGGCACGGCCCAGGAGTACGCCACCGACCTGGGAACCATGCTGCAGGGTGTCTACTCCTGGCACACCAAGAACTCCCAGCGCTATACACCCGGCGCCTACGTCGAACCCGAATACGGGCGGCCCGCCCCAAAGAACGGCTCAAGGAGTCCCGCTGATGGCTGAGGCGGTCATGGTTCCAGGCCGACTGCCGCTGGCGGGAAACGCATTTCAGGCGATGCGAGACCCTTTGTCGTTCCTGATGTCGCTGCCGGCCCCCGGAGACGTGGTCGAGGTCCGGATCGGCCCCCGGCTCGTGTACGTGCTGTGCAGCGCAGAACTGACACGGCAGGCCCTCCTCGACGACCGGACATTCGACAAGGGCGGTCTCCTTCTCGACAAGGTACGCGAAATCCTCGGCAACGGCCTGGCCACCTGCCCCCATTCCGTGCACAGACGACAACGGCGACTCGTGCAACCGGCATTCCATCGAAGTCGAATGCCGGGATACGCGGACATGATGGCCCAGGAGATTTCCGGCGTCGTCAGCTTATGGACCGAGGGCCAGACCCTCGGCATCGTGGACGAGATGCAAAAGATCAGCTCTCACCGCCTCGCGAGAGCAATGTTCGCGGAAGCTGCTCTCGCACCGGAGGAACTCTCCTCGCTGGCCGCCGACTTCACCATCTTCCAGGAAGGCGTGATGCGGCGTGCCTTCATTTCGGATTGGATGAACCGACTTCCAACTCGCGGCAATATCAGCTACAACCGGGCGATGACCCGTCTCCGGCGGAGCGTCAACTCACTCATCACTGAATACCGATCCGATGAGAGGGGGCGAACCGACCTTCTCTCCGTCCTGATGGCCGCACACGATAGTGGAAGTTCCCATGACGGAACTGATCTCCGGCTCTCCGATACAGAGTTGGCGGAACAGTGCCTGACCTTCCTGTTCGGCGGGATGGAGACCACGGCCAACGCCCTTGCCTGGGCCATCCACCTAGTGGCCCGCCACCCGGACATCGAAGAACAACTACACGCCGAAACCGACGAGATACTCACCGATGCCCCCGCCACCTACGACGACCTCCCCCGTCTGGAACTAACCGGGCGCATCATCGCGGAGACCCTTCGCCTCTACCCGCCGGGATGGGCGCTCACCCGTACCACCACCGGCGAAACACAGCTCGGGAATACACCATCCCCGCAGACTCCACCGTTCGTATACAGCGCCTATCTGCTGCATCGCAGCCCCGACTTCTACCCGAACCCAGAGCGCTTTGATCCCGACCGCTGGAAACCGGGGGACAAAAAGCCGCCCAACTACCCAAAGGCGCGTTCATCCCCTTCGCGAGCGGGGCCTGCAAATGCGTTGGAGACACTTTCGCGGTAACCGAAGCGACTCTCGCTCTGGCCACGGTGGCCAAACACTGGCAACTACGGCACGCGTCCGACACACGCGTCCGTCCCGCACCAAAGGGACTCCTCACCCCAGGCGGCCTGCGCATGAGGGCATGCCGGAGAAGGGCCAGGCCACTTGAAGTCACAGGTCAGTGAGGGTGTGAACCGTTGAGGCGTATGGTCCCGCAATTCGTGAGCAGCAGTCGGAGCCCTTGATCAGCTGTTAGCGGTTGACCTTGAGGTTCGTGAGGACGAGCAGAGCGCGCAGGAGATGGGTGGCGCGGGCCGGATCGGTACGGAGCTTGGTGACGGTGCGCCACATCTTGAGATGGGCGAAGCCGTGTTCGACGGGAGCGCGGCCGGCGGCCAGGACGCGGTTGGCTTCCTTCTGGCCGGGGGTGAGCTTGCGAGCGCGGGTGGCCTTGTATCCGGTCACGATGACTGGGGCGTCGGGGTCGCCGTCGAGACCGAGGAAGCCGAGGTCGGCCAGAGCGCCGAGGCCCGGCGGTGCGCAGATGCCCCAGGATGTGGTCGCGTCGGGCGGCGGCGATGTCGAGGGTGCGTCCCGGGCGGGCCGCGGAGATCCAGAGCAGGCGGCCGTTTTCGTCGGTCAGGGCGAGGAAGTGCAGGCCGTGACGGCGGTGTTTCCTCGAATAGTTGGGCCGATTGTCGCGTCCGGTGCGGCGGACGGTGGGGATGAGCGTACCGTCGATGAGGACGGCCTCGCCGCCCCGCTTCGCGATCCTCTTCAGAGCGCGGTCCGGGCGGGGTGCGCGGGCGGCGAGCAGGAATATCAGCTCATCTCGCCAGCGCCGCACGGTGGTGTCGCCGACCTGGTTGCCGCCGGCCATGTCGGCTATGCGCTGGTCGTGACGGAGCACGGCGAGCACGATCACGACGATCTGTCCGGGCGGCAGGACCCGCCAGCGTGAGCCGATCTTCTTCAGATGCCGGGACAGCAGTCGGCGGCAGTATTCGTTGGTTCTCCGGGACACCGGCAGGCGGCACTGGTAGAGAGGGAAGCCGGTGTCCCCGGCGCTCTCGTTGATCTTCTTCATGCACACGTCGAAGTCAACGTCCGCCGGGGATATGTCAGTTACGGGTTCGGGCGGGACGTCATGGTGTGATCTGGATGTGCCCGTCGGCGAGTTTGCGCAGCCAGCCCCGCCCGGACGGCTTGGTCAACTTACCGCGCAGCGGCTCCAGTCGGCCCTTCACCTCGACCTCGAGGCCCAGCTCGGTGCCTACCTCCTTGACCCGGACCGGGCCGCCCGAGTTGCGCACGATCTTCATGATCTGCTGGTAGTCCGGCGGCAGCGTGTCCTCGCTCATGCCCGCCTCGCGGTTCGGGACCAGCAGCACACCCCGGCCGCCGACCTGCACCGGCACGGCCTGCGTCGCCGCCTTCTCCATCTCCAGCAGGGCGCGCATCCGCTCCCAAACACGTATCGCCGCGGTCAGGTCCTCGCGCTCGGCTCGGACCTTCTCCAGTTGCTCGAGGAGGAGCTTCTCCTCCTCGTCGAGTTCCGCACGTCGGGCGGTAACACGTTCGCTGACTTCGCCGATCTCCGTCATCCGGCGAGCCTACGAACCTGCCCGGCTCCGTGACCTGGAAACGGACAGACCGCCCCAGGCCGCTGCCCGACGCCCAGATCGCAGACAGCCGCCCACGACCTGCGTGAGCACGCCCCTCAACGATCACACCACCCCGCTCACCAGCAACTTCAAGATGGCGCAGGCTCAGAGGTCGACATCCGCCTGTCGGGAGGGTACGGCGTACGAAATCTGGTTCATGGCGGCCCCTGTCGCCCCGTGGCGGATCCAGCTGCGCAGCGGCATCGACGCGTGAGTTCCAGCCCCTGGGTTCCTGCCCGCGCCCTTGGGCCGCCTGCTGGCGACTGCTGGCTCCCGCATCCTGTCCCATTTCATCCTCTGGTACCACAACAGGGTGTTCCTGTTCTCCGACCGATACGGCGACGTACCGGTCTGGAACACCAAGGAATACCTCTCCCGCCCTCGCCTCGCCGAGAGAGATGGACCCGTCACCCGATATCGCCGCTGGGCAGGCCAGTTCTACCCCTGAGCTAGACTCTGCCGGGCCGATTCCTCAACGCCATCCCAGGCCAGGGTGTCACTCCCAGATACTTGTCGCTTCGACGTAGCTTCGGGAGCGCACAGGCGGGGTCCCACAAGGCGTAGAGACCCTCGTCGGTATAAACGACGTTGACGGGCGAGGACTGGGTCGGCCCGGCGGAGCGGGCACCGCCCTTGCCTCCGTACAGGATGCGGGTGGTGTGGCTGGAGGCCTTCACTCCGGGGACGAAGCGGAGCTCGGTGTTGGACCACTTCCCGGCCTCCGGTTCCGGGGTGCGCTCGACGGCGTCCGCGTAGGGGAAGAGGGTGGTCCAGGTGGTGCGCTCGCTGGGGTCGGTGCCCTTCGCGCCGACGAACAGCCGCCATCCCTTGGCCGGGAAGCCGTTGCGCCGGGCGTTGACCAGCTTCGGTTCGGCGAGCAGATAGCCGGTCCGGGTGACCTCATGGCCACGGGTGTCCGAGCCGGTGGTGGTGACGTGGTCACCGACCGACAGATCGGCGAGCAGCTTGGAGAGTTTGGCCTTCATGCGGGCATTCCTTCTTTTGGGAGTGTTGGCGAGTTCGTGCTCGGGGATGTCTTCGAGCACGGTCCAGTTGCGGAACGTGCAGGGCACCCCTGCCGACGGCGCAGTCACAGGCGTGGCAGCAGTAGCGGCAGTTCGTTACGTCGCAGAACGGGTCGGGGCCGTGGTAGTGGCGGGAGTCGGGCCCTTCGCAGTGCCAGCTGGCGCAGGACCGGTCCCCCGACTTGGGGAAGACACGGTGTTCACCGGTCAGTCCGTGGGCGAGAGGGACGCCGGGGCACGGGAAGGACGAGCGGCGGGCGTCGGCTTCGGTGGGCCAGGCCGCACGGCAGGCCGTGCACTGGAATCGGCCCGCGCGGCGCTCTACGGGGTGGCTCATGGGTCGTCAGCCGATGTGGACGGGCAGGTCTTCTGCCGCGCAGAGATCGAGAAGTGCCACAAGGTTGTGCGCGGCCCGGCCGTTGGAGCTGTCGAGGCTCCACAGAAGCCCGTCGGCGTCCTCACGGGCGAGGACGGCCAGCGCCTCGCGTAGTGCGGGTGCCAGTTCACGGGCCTGCCACGCGGCCAGTTCACCGGAATCGTCGGCGTGGTCCAGCAGGTGGCGCAGGGGACTGGCGACACTGGCCCAGTCAGTCGTACCGCCGAAGCGCCGCATCTGGGCGAGGTCGATCCCGATGTGCTCGGCGAGCGTGCGCCGGAAGAGGCGGAACCCGCTGTACGACCACTGTGGGTTGGGGTCCTGGGGGAGAGGACCGGCTGGGCGTCCGGCTCGCAGGGAGATCCCCATCTCAGTGCTCCGCTCCGTGGGGTGGGCGGTGAACGGGGCTGATGGTGATCCGGCTCCTGGCTGCCGACGCAGCCGCCGCGAATTTTAGCGCCGACTGCTGAGGGACCCTGGGACGGAATCCGTGGCGGGCCGGACAGCCGCGCGGCTACGGCTTGATGAGGTACTCATCCATGTCGATCAGGCCCTGGTGCGCGAAAGCATTCAGCAGGGCCTGAGGCTGTGGCGCTGGTCCCCCGGTGGCCATCCAGCGGCGGGTGGCGGCTGCGTCGGACAGGTTCCCGTCGACTTCCAATACCTTGTCGGCCGTGGGGGTGGCGGTGTACGGGCGGCCGGCGAGGCGCGCGACAAGCTGATCGAGATCGGCGGCTCGGACTACGTGGTGGGTGACTACGGCGCAGGGCAGGTGCATGGCTACCTCCGATTGAGGCCAGGTGCGACGACACCCCGCACCCGCCGACCAGGGCGGCCGGGCATGGGGTGTGCGCCGAGGACGGAGGCAGGGTGCCGCCTGAAGCGGACACGCCCCTGGCGCGCACAGCACCGCGTGGCACCTGGACGAGACGGAGGGTTGAAGAGCAGAACGGGCCCGCGCGTTGAACCGGCTGTGTCCTCGGACCGTGCCCGAACATGGGTCCTTTACCGACCACGCGCCGAACGCCCCTTTTGTCGCACTGCCGCAGCGGGCGCACTTCTCCTATCTGCGCGCCGTTGTCGAGTCCCTGGAGCCGCATGCGGGCAGTACCGCGTGGGACGACACCCTCGCAGGCTGGTCCGGCGGCGGGGAGGAGGTGATGCTCCTGGAGTGCTGGGTCGAGATCGCGGGCGGCGTGTGGACGCTCGGCTGGGACCAGGTCACCGGCTGGTGGTATGCCGTCGGAGACCTGGAGGAGCACTTGGGCGAGCGGCATCAGCTCATTGACGGCGCCCTGGTGCCCCGGCCCCAGGATGTCGTCCGCGCGGCCCGCGCCTTGGCCGCGGGCGACGCACATCTGCTGCCACTGCACGAGGACGAGACGCCGCTGCCGCTGCAGGCGGCCCTCACCCCGGCGCAGCAGGAGTTCCTGGACTTCGGCTACATCACGACCGAGGTGGCGCACCGCCTGACCGTCTACTCGGTAGCCGAGCAGGCGGCCGCGCCCGACCACTAGAAGATCACCAGCAAGCTCGATCTCCTGGACCGGGACACGCCGCGGTGCTCGTGGCTTGCCGCAGGGCAAGTACCTGTCGGTGATCGGCAGTTCGACCGCATGGCGTGCCCCACGCTGGTGCTGCTCGTTTGTCCGTACATGGCAGCAGACAACGCGACGGCGACGTACCGGTGGGTGGTCTCGACGGCGGAGGCACGCGGACAACACTTCGCGGAAGCCGTGCTGCAGCCCCCCGCCGACGCGTACGAAACACTGTTCGCCCAGGCTCAAACGGCCGGCTTCATCCCGGCCGCCCGCACCCTGCCGCGCACCGACAACGTCATCCGCATCAGCGACGGATGCCTGTGCTCCCTCACCCTGCCCGCCGCGGGCGCAGCCTTCGACTCCGAGCCCGCAGTGCCGTTGTCCGCCGCCTGGATGGCAGCCGCCCTGGCGACCCAGATGATGGCCGTGATGCTCGTACCTCCCGGCTCCCTCGGACCCGCGATGCCCTCCCATGCCGAGCGACTCGACGGCGATGGCCCACTCGACGCCTGCCAGGCGGCCCTGGACCGCCTGCGGACCGACGGCCGGATGCTGTGGGCCTCCGCACGCCCCCTGATGCTGCCCCCGGACAGCCAGCGGTGACGGGCCCGGAAGCCGCGATCGCACGGGCTGTGGCGGCCCCGGCCACGGCGGCTGGCAAAGGCTGGTGGCACGCCCGTAGGCAACGTCGGCTGATCACGGTGACGCCCCCGAGCCGTTCCCGCACGATTCCTGCACGGACGGGCCGCATGCCGTGCTGCACTCCACGGTGGTGGCCAACTGGTCGTCCGCGCCCGTCTTCGACGTCCAGGTCCTGTTGTACGGCCGGACTGCCAACGGCCCCCGTCAGGAGATCACCCACTTCCGACGGCGCTCCCCGCTGGGCCCGCTCGGGCAGGAATGGCGCATCGAGTGGAGGGAGCGGTGGGCCGGGTGGGAGCTGCCGCTGCTGCTGCCCGAGCCGGACGGCGGCTATGCCGCTGAGCTCGTTCTGCGCTGGGCCGCACAGCCCTGCGGACCCCTGTGGCAGGTCACTGCGGGGAGCAGCCGCGTCGTCCGCGCTCCTGGGCATGAGGGGTGGCGGCGCGCCGGGCATCGCCTTCGGTTCTGGCG
>NZ_JBHYJH010000208.1:0-13610 GCF_042740445.1 Streptomyces sp. NPDC059003
TCACAGGGGACCTCCGAAGGTGAGGTGGGAGCGGGCTCATCACCCGCGCGGGCGGTCAGGGCGCGGGCGGCCGTCACGAGCGGCGGGCCCACCATGCGGCCATCGACCGTCGTGATCCCTCCGTCGGCGGCGTCAGCAGCGCGGACCACGGCTCGCGCGACCGCCACGTCGCACGGGTCGGGCTGGAACACCGCCTGAATGACCGGGAGTTGCTCAGGATGCACAGCAACCTTGCCGACGAATCCGAGCTCGACGGCTTCCTCGGCCTCCTGCCGGAGCCCGTCAAGGTCGCACAGATCGAAGTAGGGGCTGTCGACCGCGGGCAGGCCCGCAGCAGCCGCCCCGGCAGCCAGCGCCGCTCTCGGATGCCACAGGGCCTTGCTGGTGAGCCTGCAGCCCGCAGCAGCGGCGTAGTCGCCCGCCCCGAACAGCACCCCCGCCAGGTGCGGGGCGCACAGGATGGCCGCCAGATGCTGGATGCCCTGCGGCGTCTCGATCAGCGCCCAGATCCGGCACTCGCCCTGGCCGGTATCCGCGATCTGCGCGACCAGTTCGACGTCGCGCGCGGCCTCGACCTTGGGCAGCAGCAGCACGGCGGGCCACCGCCCGGAGTCGGCCAGGGCCACCACATCCTTCAAGCCGTGCACGGTGCCCAGCGCGTTCACCCGCACTCCCAGCACCGCCGGACCATCCTCACCGCCCCCGCCGATCCCGCCGACGAAGCCGAGGACGTCCGCGCGAGCGGAGTCCTTGGCGAGGCCGGGGACGGAGTCCTCCAGATCCAGCAGGGCGACATCAGCGCCCGAACTCCTGGAGGCCTCGAAGCGCCCGGGGGTCACCCCCGGAGTGACCAACCACGTGCGAGGGGCGACGTGTGCGGCGGCCGAGCGTATATCCGCCGGGTGAGGGCTTGTCATCGTCACTCTCCAGACCGTGGAAGTGGATGGCGCAACAACGAGAGAGAAGTGGTGCTCCTGGAGCGGTGAATCAGCCCGAGGGTGGGCATACGGGTGGTATCTGCACGCTGCTCCCGGCGTCGGCCTGGGCAGCGATGTGTCGTCATCGTGAACCGCCCGCGACGCAACGTCAGCGGGGACTGCACACACCCGCATTGAGAGGCAATCACCCGCAATACCAGTGGGACCCCAGGGACTGCCGCACGGCCCTGCTGCTGGGTACGGTGACGGGGAGTCAGCCTCGCATCCGGGGGTGGGCGCATGACCACGATGAGCCGTACGCACCGCTATGCAATCCGGTACGCTGCCGCGGAGATCCGGGAGCGCTGCCGTCTTGAGGAACGCGGCGTTGAGCAGGTGGCCGCCGCGATCCAGGCGGCCCTGCCGACGGTGCACCCGCTGGAGGCCTGGCGTCTCGCCCTCGGCTGGCAACGGCCCCGCACCATCGCGAGGATCGCCGCGCTCTACCGCTCCCGTGGCCTGCGTCCTCCAGGGCTGTCGTCGGCGATGCTCTGCCGGTGGGAGCACGACGCCGATGCCTGGCCGAGCCTGGACTACGTCGAGGCGCTGTGCGCGGTCTATCAGGCCCGTCCCGATCAGCTCGGCCTCGACAGGGGCGTACGGCTCGCGGTGTACCACCCGTCCGCTGGGTACAGTGCCAGCGCAGCAGATGCGTGTGCCCTTCTCGCACCGGAAATGATGGTGACGATGACCACTGCCGCCGGCCTACCCGCCGTCCGAGAATCCCTGCAGCTCGCGCTGCTGGCCGCCGGTACGGCGACCAGTGCCGTCGTCGACCAGGCCGACGAGGTGACCGAGCACTACGCCCTGAACTACAGCCGCCATGCCCCGCACGTGCTGTTCGAGGAGGTATACCGGACGCGCGGACTGCTGACCGGCGCCCTGGCCCTCACGCCCGCCGAGCCCGTGGCCGCCGGGCTGCGCCGCTCCGCAGGATGGCTGTCCGGCCTCCTTGGGAACGCTGCCTTTCACCTCGAGGACCTGAGCGGCGCGCGTGTACACCTCACGACAGCCGCCACCTGCGCCGAACGCACCGGCGACAGCCGTCTGGCGGCCTGGGCGTGCGGAGCACAGGCGATGGTGGCCCGCGCCGCCGGCCATCACGAGACGGCCTTGAACCACGCCGAGCGCGGCCTCGCCCTCGCCCCGAGCGGACTGCCCCGAGCTCAGCTCCAGGCCTGGGCACAAGCACCCTCCCTGGCAGCCCTCGGGCGCGCCCAGGAGGCCGACCTTGCCCTCGCCGACGCGGCACGCGAACTCGAAGCGGACCCCGAGGGCGCCGCCCCCGGGCGCTACGGTTTCGACTCGGCCGAGTACCGCCTTCACGAGGCCGAAGCGCAGCGGGTGTCGGGCCGCACCGACAAGGCGATGGCCGCGGCGGAATCCTCGCTGGCTGCCTGCACGCCCGGCACTCCGGGCTGGGCGGCCGCCTCGCTGACCCTGGCGCAGGCCGAGGCCCTCTCCCGACCCGGTGATGCAGCCGAGCGGGCCCTTGCCGTCCTGGAGCAGCACCCGCCCGCGCGACTGCGCTCGACGGCGCGCGCCCGCCTGGCCGACCTGACCGCCAGCCTCGCATCCGTCGACACCGCGACCGTGGCGGACCTGCGGGAACGCGTACGCGCTCTGCCGCCTGCCATCACCATCCACGGCACCGCACTCGCCTAGCCCGCACCCTGGCCATCGCCCTACACAATGCGGACGCGTCCTCACACCCTCACCGGCGAGGCTTACGGCATCGTCTCGGTGGCGAGGGTCTGCTGAGCGGGGGGCAGGCGGCACCGGTCGTGGAGCTGAATGTGCGGCTGCGCGCCGTTCACGGACTGTGGCGACCACGTTCCCTTCCTTACTCTTCTGTGTGTCCGCCGACGGGGCTGCTCTCCAGAGCAGCACCGCGGCGGCGGATCGGGGGTTCGGCGTTCACGTCCCGCACGCGTTGTGCGGGGATGGCACGGCCCCTTGACGGGCCGGCGAAGTCGGTGCCAGCAGCCACACCCGGGCGATCACCACGGTGTTTCTGGGGTGCTGACGCTGGATGTGGAGGCGGGCCTTGTCCCGGGCGGCATCCGCGTTCGTGTCCTGGAGCAGCACGTGCACCGTCTGGTGCGGTCTGTTGGGGGACAAGACGATCGCGGTGACGCTGAAGGCGTTCTCCCCGGCGTCGTCCAGGCTGCTCTTGGCCACCGAAGGAAGCTCCCAGGTCTCGGCCTGGTCCGTCATGACGGTCATGGCGGGGGCGAGCAGCCGCTAGAGACCTGCGGCAGGCCGGTTGTGAGGAGGCAGTTCGTCCTTCCGGGCGGTGTGGTCGCCGTCGGGACGGTGACCTGTTTGACGAGGCCGTTCAGCGTGACGCCGAGCTGCATGTCAGCGAGCGTGACCTCCCCCGTCAGGGTGGCGCGGGCGGCGCGGACCACGGCGCTGATTCCCAGCGGGAAGCGCGGCAGCGGGAAGCTCTCGCGGTGGTAGAGCGCGGCGAGCAGGACCCGCGGCCTCGACAGCCGTTTCACGACGCGGTCGTCGAGGTCGGCGAGGGACAGCCACTGCTCGGGGCTGTCGAGCGATATCTGGTCGCGGGCCCAGGCGGGCCACGCGCGCGTGGCATGCGCCTGGCCGGACAGATCGGCTACCGCCCAGCGGCCATCCGGGCACTCGATGAAGACCAGGCATCGCTCCAGCGTCCCGGTGACGTGGATCCGCCCTGCGTACGGGGCGCAGTGCTGTTCCAGCCAGCCCCGCATCCGATCGGGGGCGATCAGCAGCAGCTCCAGCTTCTGCAATATGTCGTGGTCGAGTACGCCGAGCGGCGGGCTCACCAGGCTTAAGGCGTGGGCCAGGCGTTCGGTTTGGCAGAGGTCAGTGCGTTTGTCACTCACCTTGTCGCCCCCTTCACGGTGGGAAATGAGCCGGGTACGGGTCGGGTGCGTCGGCTGCGCGGTGAAGTGTGTCAGTGGCTGCTCCTGTGGCTCCGGGCCGTCGTCCCGGCCCGGAGCCGGGTGATGCGCTCCGTAGATTCATGACAGCGCGGGACAGCCTCGCCTAGTGATCAACTCGCATGGCGTGCAGGGGAATTGCAGATGCTGCAAGGCGCCTTGACAGCCGTCGGGGGTGAAGGCGCGGGCCGGGGTGCCGCCCTCTCCGCCAGCCTGATCCCCCACAGGAGGCTGGCGGAGAGGGCGTGGCCGGCCGCCGCGTTGCTGTGCGTGGTGGCGGCCGGGGCGCCCTTGGTGTCGGTCCCGCGGCCCGACGGGCGCCGCTTCCTCCACCGCACTTCCAGCACCGCCGGGCACGGGCGCGGCGGTTGCCGGAGGGATCGGGGGAGGAAGCCCGGTCTGGGACCGCTCGGCGCCGGGGACCCGTCACGTTCCGGCACCGGGCGGCGTTCGGTGGCCAGCGCGGATTCAGGAGGCGGGCGAGGCGCGCTGGCCGGGCAGGGCGGCGAGCTGTTTGGCGAGTTGGTCGGCGTCGTGCGGGCTGATCTGCTGGTAGATCGTGTGGGCTGCCGTGTAGTGCGAGCGGGCGGCGTCGATGTCGTTTTCCTGCTCGGCGAGGTCTCCGCGCAGCCGGAGCAGTTGGGCTGTGCCGGACAGGCTGCCGGGTGCGTGGAAGTCGGCGTCGGCCAGGTCGAGCAGATCCGACACCTGGCGGGAGGACGGCGGTGTGATCCGGGCATAGGCCTGTGCGAGGACGAGCACCGCGCGGCCTGCGTTGATCAGGTCGCCGAGGGAGCGCAGCTCGACATGGGCCGCACCTGCATGGTCAATCGCCGCGGTGGGGCGCCGGTCCTCCAGGTCGATCTGGCCCAGGATGATACGGGTCAGTGCCACAGCCCGCCGGTCTCCGAGCTCGACTCGGATCTCCAGAGCCTCGTGCAGCAGCGCGACGGCGGTAGCCCGGTCGCCCTGGCCCTTCGCGCAGAGAGCCTTCTCGTGGGTGGCCTGTCCCTCGCTGCGCCGGTCTCTGCCTGCGCGGGCGAGGATGCGGGCGCGCTCGGCCCACTGGGCGGCCTCTTCGTACCGGTACAGGCCTCGCAGGGCGAGGGCTCCGGTGGTGAGCATCTCGCGCAGCGCTGTTGGGTTCCCGCACTCCTCTGCGGCCTTGACGCCCAGTTTGTGCAGGTCGTAGGAGAGTTCCAGCAGGCGCAGGATGTGGAAGCCCGGCCAGGCCGCGTGCACGAGCTGCCAGACCATCTCGTGCCACTGCCGGTGCGCGGCCTCACGCACGATCAGGTCCAGGTCGCGCATGTGGGCCTCGACCCACATGCGCGCACCGCGTCGTTCGTCGCCGTCGCCCTGGTCGAAGGCGACGGGCGTAATGATGCGTGTCAGGGAGCGGTCGAGTACGCGGTGGTGGGGGGTCAGCAGCTGTTCGGCGCGGGTGAAGGTGGCCAGAAGCCATTCGGCGACGCCACGTACCGTCCGCTCCACCGCGGCGTTGGCGTCCTCCTCCTGCGCGCGGCGCTGCGCGTGGGGGCGGACCGTGTCGTGGAAGCGGTAGACGGTGCTGCTGCGGCCCGGCCGTTCGCCGAGGGGCTCCAGCAGGCGGGCCTCGGCGAGCTCATGCAAAACGGCATCCGCCTGCTTTGGGGGAAGATCCAGGGCGTGGGCGGTGGTGTCGGTGTCGAACTCCGCCAGCGGCACCGTGCTCAGCAGCCGGTAGGCCCTGCGGGCGGTGGCATCGGTTAAGGCGTCGTAGGCCTGTTCCACGACGGAGGTCACGGCCCGATTTCCTTCCAAATGAGGTGTTGAAGCGTGGGTGTACGACAGGGCGTCGGCCAGGACGGACAGTCTTTGTGCCGGGCGGGCGGACACGCTGGTGGCGGCCACCACTAGCGCCAGGGGCAGATAAGCGCAGCGTGCGGTGATCGTTCCCAGTGCCGCCTGTTGGCCGCGTACGCGCTCCCGCCCGGCGATCCGGGCCACTAGCCGCTCGGCCACAGCGGGTTCGAGAGGCCCCAACGGGTACGGGATGGCCCCGTGGGCGGCCATGGGATCCAGGGGTTCGCGTGAGGTGACCGCGACCAGATGGCCCGGCCCGCCGGGCAGCAGCGGCAGGACGTCCTGCGCACCGGCGTTGTCCAAGAGGATGCCGAGGCGGAGGCCATAGCTGGCTGAGCGCCACCATGCGGCCAGGCCGTCGACGTCATCCGTGCCCGGGGCGTGGCCCAGCGAGGCCAGGAAGTGGCGCAGCACCTGGCGGGCGACAGCGTCCCCGCCTTCTGCGGGTCGGCGGGTCAGCTCGGCGTACAGATACCCGGCCGTGCAGTCCGCGGCGTGCTGGGCCAGCCACTTGTTGGCCAGTGCTGTCTTGCCCACTCCGCCGGGACCAGAGACCACGACGAGCGCGGAGGCATGATCGGGGCGGTTTGCGGCCATCGCGTCGAGGTCCCGCAGTGCGGCTCGCCGGTCCGTCCACGTGGCAGGAACCGGCAGGAGCTGACGCGGCGCAGGCGGCGCGTCAGGAGCGGGGGTGTGCAGATGTACGGCGCCGATCGTCCTGGCCTGCACGACGCTGCCCCCGACGCGTGTGTGCCCTAGCCCATTGCGCCTGGTGTCACCGCGGTCGCCGGTCATGCTGCAACCGCCAGGCTGGTGGCCCGGTGTGGAGCGATGATCTCGCCGTTCGGCAGCAGCTCTCCGGTGTCGTCGAAGAGGACGACGCCGTTGCACAGGAGCGCCCAGCCCTGCTCCGGGTGTCGCGCGAGAGCCTGCGCCGCCTCTCGGTCGGAGGCCTCTGCCGTGGGGCACGGCGGCTGATGCTCACACATCGTGTCACGACCTTCCATCGTGTCGAGGGGAATGCCGCAGAGGCGCCAGGCGAGCACGCGCTGCCGGGGACAGCGGGGCTGGCGGTACCGGGCCCTGGAGCACGATCGTGGTCGCGGCGCGATCGTGCTGGCAACGCTGCCGGGCCCACCAGGTGGTGCCGAGCAAGTTGTTGAGCTGGGCCCGCGGGAGCGCGCGCCGGCAGGGGTCCTCGTCCGCCGACGGCGAGGAGGTGGCGGGCTGCTCATCGGCGACCGGGGTGAGGACGTACAGGGCGCCGTCCGAGGTCAGCCAGCGGGCGACATCCGTGAGGAACTGCTCGATGTCGAAGTAGGCCAGGGAGTATCGGCAGGTGACCAGGTGTAGGCTTCCGGGCCGCAAGGTGGACGGGATGGAGTCGCCGTTGACGTCGTACGACTCGTACGTCACCCCGGGGCGCTCGTGCCGGCGGGCCAGCCGCAGCGCCTCGGGGGATGAGTCGTATCCGGTGACCTCCTGTGCGCCCCACTGGGCGAGCTGGCGCGTCCACTTCCCCGTACCGCACCCGAAGTCGGCCACCCTCCGCCCGCGCGGCGACGGCGCCAACTTCAAGAAACGCTCCAGCTCGTTCTGGCTGAGCAGCGCATCGTCCATCCCGGCGGCGTAGCGGGCATCCCACACAAGCGGAGACGTCTGCGCGCGGTAGGTCATCCCACACCCCCCTGAGGAAGGGAGCGAGGGTGAGGTGACAAGGTCACTTGGACCGTCTTCGTGTTCGACTCCGGATCCGTGCAACAGGCAATCCGCGCCCCGAACTCGCGGCGCGCCCGGTACAGACTGGACAACGGCACCGCGGTGGGCCCCTGCGGCGCCAGGGCTCCGCTGACGATCTCAGCGAAGTCCGGAAAGCTGGAGGCCGCGTCCCGTACCGCGATGATCAGCTCGCCTGACGCCGTCACGCCCAAGCGCAGCTCCACCGGCAGGGCCGGACGCTGCGGATCGAGTCCGTAGCGAACGGCGTTGTCCACGAGCCAGGACACCACCTGCGCCGCCTCGTCGATATCACCTGACCAGCCCAGCAGCGGCAGGCGGGCACGTGTGATCGTGCGAGCAGTCCGCTGGGACCCGCTCACAGGAGGCAGGGCTGTCTCGAAGAACTTCACGGCAGAGTCCAGCGCGGCGAGCGTTGGTCCGGCCGCAGGCGCGGGCCGGGCGCCAGGGTCACAGCCCGGTGGGGGAGGGGTGGACATCGAGGCCTCACGAGGGGAATGAACGTGTCAACGGGGTTGGTGGAAGGGGAGCGTCGGTGTTGAGTGCTGGGTCACGCAGCTCGCAGTGCCCTGGTCCCGCCGGGGAGCGACGGGCGGGGGCGATGCCGTTCCAGTGCCTGCCGCAGCAGAACGGGACCGACGAGGTGGGTCTGCCGCGCCCCGTCGAAGGGCCGCATCCAGTACAGGCCGGGCGGAGCCTGCCGGGCGGACGGCGGCACCCGGATCGTTCCCCCGCCAAAGCACTGACCTTCACAGCAGGACCAGCGCCGGGCGGTGCGCGGCGGGACCAGAGCGATGTACTGGTCCGCGCCGGTCGCGTCGTTCATCGAGGCGATGACGGGCCCGCAGCCGGGACGCTGCGTGACGTCCAATTCGTGGATGACCGCGAGGCCGCGGCGCCCCGCGGAGAAGACCACGACGTCGAACAGGACCCCCACCGATACCACCCTCTCGGCGTCAGCAGTCAAGGTGAGGATCGCGCGCACGGCATCGTCATTCGCATCCCGCAGGGAGCGGACTACGGCTGCCAGCTCGCTCATGTCGCCGGCGGCCGGGCGGGAGCCTTGAGGAAGGGGAAGGGGACGCCGTGCATCGAGCATCGCCTCCTGACGTGTGCCTGCCATCGTGTCCCGCCCCCGCTCTGACCTGGTCTGAGAGATCCGGGTGAGCAAGGTTCCTCGCGGCCGCTGACAGCAACAACCGTGAACCGAGCGGGAGTCACGGTTGGCGTCTCCGGATTCACGGTCTCGCCCCACCCAACCGTGAAAAAGTCACGGATTCTCGACGCAGAGTTGTGAACCGATCACTACGCTCGTGCCATGTGATGGCGGAGGGAGTTCGGCTCATGGAACAGCGCTCGCAACCGCACAATCCCTCTTGTGCCAAGCGCATCCGCGAGAGCGGGAACGAGGCGGGGCACAGCGTTGCGGAGATCGTGCTGGAGATCCATCGGTGCTGCCACGTCAGCGCGCTGCGAGCTCATCGCCTTGCCCGGGGCTGGACCCAGACAGAAGCCGTGGGCCATCTACGTGACATGGCGGATTCTCTGGGGCTGACCGCGCCGCGTACCGATGCCGAACAGTTGCGGCTCTGGGAGCTCGGCGATCACCAGCCGCGGCGGAAAGCGATCGACCTGCTGTGCCGCCTGTACGACTGCACGGCGCACGACATCGGCCTCGCGGCCCCTCCGACGCCACCGGACACCCACCCGCAACGGGCCACGGCCTCCAGTGCGAGCGGCCTCCCCGCCCCGGACCCGCTCACCGACCGGATCGATGCTGCCCGGCGCTCCGTCGACCGCACTCTCGCGCTCTCCAGCGTCAGCGCCGCTCAAATGGACCTGCTCGACGAACGCCTCCTGGACGTACGACGGCAGTACCTCTACACTGCGCCGACGGACATGCTGAGCGTCCTCCTCCATGAGATGGAGGAGGTCAAAGGCCTGTCTGCCGACCGGCAGCCCGCCTCAGTCCAAGTCCGGCTGTCGGAGATGACCGCGGTGCTCGCCACTCTGATCGCCGACGCACTGATGAAACTGGGCCGGCTCACCCCATCCCGAGCCTGGTACGACACCGCCCAGACAGCGGCGGACGACAGCGGCAACCTGGAACTCCGGGCCCGCGTCCGCGCGCAGCGCGCCATGCTGCCGTACTACTACGGCCCGCTGGAAGGCGCGGTCGTCCTGGGGCGCGAGGCCAGGCTGCTCTCCCGTGGACGCCAGACGCCGACGGCAGCCTTCGCAGCTGCGGCAGAAGCCCGCGCCCTCGCCCGCCAAGGCAACGCGGCCGCTGCGGAAGCCGCCATCGCCGCCGCCCAGCGCATGTACGAACACTGCTACCACGGAGACCAGGACGACGCCTTCGCCTTCCCCGAGCGGCGCCTCCACCTGTACCTGAGCGGCGCCTACACAGCCCTGGGGCGCAGCAGTCAGGCCCGCAAAGCACAGGAGCAGGCACTCGCCCTGTACCCGGCCCGGACGGGGATCGACCCCGCCCTGCTCCAGCTGGAGGCCGCCATCTGCCTGGCACAAGACCGCAGCCCCGCCGAGGCATGCCAACTCGCCGGGACCACCTTCCTCCAGGTACCTGCCAGCCACCGGACCCACATCCTGGAGGAACGGGCCCGCCACGTTCTCGGCGTACTGCCACCAGGGATACGAGGCGGACGAGCCGCACGGGAGCTCACGGAGATCCTCGCCTTGCCGAAGGGCCGCACGTGACATCGCCGCGACCTGTCAGCGAGCCTGAACCCCATGACAGCTCCAGCGCCGGCCCCCGGCGGGTTCGAAGAACCCGAACTGCACCAGATCCTGAACCACGCATGCGAGGCGGCATGGCTTGATCCTTCGAACGCCCGCCTGCTGCGCGGCCACACCAACGCCGTGGTGCTGCTGCCCGACGCTCACGCGGTGGTGAAGATCGCCCGCCGCGGGACCCCCTTCACGACCGTCCAGCGCACCACCGCGTTCGTGCGGTGGCTGATGGACCGCGGCTTCCCCACCGGCCCCCTGTACCCCGGGCTGGAGCAACCTCTCCTCGTAGACGGACACCCGGTCACCATCTGGGCCTACCTCCCTCAGCCGGACCGGCCCGTCAGCGCCGCGCAGATCGCCAAGCCCCTGCTCACCCTCCACAACCTGCCCGCTCCGCCCATGGACCTCCCGCAGCACGACAACATCCGAGCCATCCGAAGGTCCATCGACGCGATCTCCTCCCTGCCTCCGGCTACCCTCCGTCTGCTGAGCGACCGAGTCGATCGGCTCGAAGCCGAACTCGACGCGGTGCAATTCGCTCTGCCCGCCGGCGTTCTGCAAGGCGATCCCCAGCACCGCAACGCATTGCACTACGGGGATGAGGCTGTCCTGATCGACTGGGACACCGTGGCCTACGGCCACCCGGAGTGGGACCTGGTCACCATCGAGGTGCACTGCCGCCGGTTCGGCCATGGCCTCGACCACTACAAGGACTTCGCCGCCGCCTACGGATTCGACGTCACCGCGCTGCCCGGCTACCCGACCCTCCGCGACCTCCGAGAACTGCGCATGATCACGACGAACGCGCGCAAGACACACCACGCACCCGAGAGCATCCACGAAGTACAGCGGCGCGTAGAGGGCCTTCACCAAGAGGACCACGACTTGCGATGGCACATCCTGTAATGGACCACGCTCTCCGCACCGGCAACGGCCATCGATGACTCCGTGGGGACCCGCATTCGTCAGGAGTTCGTGCGGATACGCTGCTCACCCGACTCCACCGTGACCTGGTAGCCGTCCCAAGTCGGCCAGCCGAGCTCGGCGTAACTGCGGTGCCCACGCTGCCCACGCGTCTTCATGAAGTCGACCGCCCCGACGAAGCAACCCGTCGCCCGCCCCTGCCCGTCGACGGTCAGGCGGGCAAGGCCGTCGCACTGGAAGGGAGTGTCCAGGGGAGTCAGGATCACGCCGCCGGGCCGGACCTGGTCGACCCAGGCCTGCGGGAGCTGCCGCACCGCGACGGTGGAGATGATCCGGTCGTACGGAGCCCCCGGCGGGTATCCCTCCTCGCCGTCCCCGACGATGAGGTGCGGCGTGCAGCCGACGGTCCGCAGTGCGGTCTCGGCATGCGCAGCAAGGTCTTTGTCGATCTCAATCGAGGTGATGCTGGCCGCTCCGACCCGCGCGGCCAGGAGGGCGGTGCTGTACCCGGTGCCGGTGCCGATCTCCAGGACCCTGTCCCCGGGACGCGGGTCGAGGTGGTGCAGCATGTTCACCACGACGGCCGGGCAGGAGATCGAGCCGCTGAAGTCCGGGCAGTCGGTCGGCCCATCAGGCAGGACCGCGCCGTCAGCGATCTGCGTGATCAACGGGCTCCGAGCACGGTAGACCGCCCGCAGCCACCGCACAGGAGCCTCCCTCTGCTTGATGAGGGGAAACTTGTCGTCCTCAGGGCTGCGGTGCGGCCACCACACCCGTTCAGGAACGAACGCCTCGCGTGGCACCGTGAGGAAGGCCTCCCGCAGCCACGGACGGTTGTGGAAGTGGCCGTACTCGTACCGGTCGATCTCACGGGCGCACTCGGCCCGCAGCTGCTCCGCGGTCGCCACCGCAACCACCCCGGACGCCGGGTCAGCTACCCGGCCCTTCCGGAGGTTCTTCCTCGGGCGGCTCCTCAGGTTCGTCTACATCACCAGGCAGGTCCGTCGCCTCCGGCTCCGCCGGCATCGGGTTTCCGGGATCACCTGGCGATGAGTAATCGCCACCAACTTGACCGTTGCCCTGCTGTCGGTGCGCCATGGCCCCTCCTCCACGCTCCTGGTAATGCGAGTCTGCGCGCGACCGCGACGTGATCGCCACACCGCCTCAAGATCGTTTGCGCATCCTGCACGCGCTCTGTACGGCGGCCACCGCCTTCTCTACCTTGGGTGGACCAGCCCGGCGCGCGAGGCGTGGAGGTGCCGTGAGCGCCGATTCCCTTTGGGAGAGCACACGGGTCCTCGAGCTCGTCGCCGAGCACCACTGTGGAGGTCTGATCCGGGTAGGCCGACAGGCGCACGGATGGCGGCAGGCGGACCTGGGCGCTCGCATCGGGTGCGTGGCCGCGACCGTCTCCAGGCTGGAGAGACGAGCGCGCCCCAGCGACCTGGGCCTGGTGGTGGCCGCCGCGCGGGCGGTCGGCGTGCCCGCCCGTGTTCTGGCGGCGTCCTTACAACTCGGCGCCCCCTCAGCCACTACAGTGACGGCGGAAGGGTCAGGCTCGACCACGGAGGACCTGATGCGCCGCCGCACACTGCTCGCCGCCGCAGGCCTCGCCGCGCCCGCCTCCCTGCTCAGTCTCGACCAGGCCCTCGCCGCGCCGCCCGACCCCACCGGCTCCCCGGTCCCGCTCGATACCCGGCTCGCCGCCGGACGCCGCCACTTCGACGCCGGCCACTACACCCGCCTCCTCACCGACCTGCACGGCCTGCTCGGAGACGCCCACCACGCCGCGCGCAGCCGCCACGCGACCGACCTCGCCCGCCTGTCCGTCACATACAGCCTGGCCAGCCAGGTCCTGATCAAGACCGGCCAGTACCCGCAGGCCCGGCTCGCCGCAGACCGCGCGGCCACCTACGCCGAGTGGTCCAGCTCCCCGCTCGCCACCGCCGCGGCCGCCCGCGAACTCGCCATCGTGCTGCGCCACCAGGACCAGCCCGCCGCCGCCCAGCGCCACGCCCTCACCGCCCTGACCACCGTGGAGCGCACCGGCCTGCGCACCGACGCCCAGACTTCGGCCTACGCGCAGATGCTCGCCACCACCGCCTACACCGCGGCGCGCACCGGCGACCGCCACCAGGCCCTGACGATGATCCGCGAAGCCCGCCGCGCCGCCCGCAACCTGCCCGCGCAGCCCCCCGCGGGACGGCTTTTCCCGCTCACCCCGGCCGCCGTCGACCTGTACGCCGTCGGCGTGCACTGGGCCCTCAAGGACGCCGGGGCCGCCCTGGACGTCGGCCGCGGCCTGCACCCGGGCCAGTTCCAGACCGCCGAGCGCAAGGGCCGCCTGCTCACCGAGCGCGGCCGCGTCTACCTCCTCGCCGACCGCCCCGAACAGGCCGCCGTCGACCAGCTGTGGGACGACCGCCCCGACGCCCTGGTGTGCGCCAAC
>NZ_JBHYJH010000209.1:0-13601 GCF_042740445.1 Streptomyces sp. NPDC059003
GGCTGTTTCCCCACCCACCCGCCCTTCCACTGGGGCTGTCGCCCCAGACCCCCCGCAGATACCAGCCGGCAGCGGCGAAGATCTCAGCCCGCCCGGCGTTTGAGGGCGAGGCGCGCAGCGCCGATGAAGCGGGGTCCCAGGGGCGGCAGCCCCTGGTTCGGGAAGGGGCGGGATTGGGGAGCCCCCGGCAGGGCCCCTAGGGTCACCCCATGGACGATCAGCTCACGGCGCTGGGCGCGCGATGGCGGGACACACTGCTGGCGGCCCGCCAGGGCCCCGGCCCCGACCCCACCCCCTACGGCGACAACCTCCTCGCACGCTGGGCCGAGCCCCACCGCCGCTACCACACCCTCACCCACCTCACCACGGTCCTCGACCACATCGACACCCTCCAACAGCACGCGGACACCCCGCACTTGGTGCGGCTCGCCGCCTGGTTCCACGACGCCGTCTACGCCCCGGACCGCTCCGAGAACGAGGAGCGCAGCGCCCGCCTGGCCGAGCGCGCCCTGCCGGAGGCGGGCCTGACGGCGGCGGCCACCGCGGAGGTGGCCCGCCTGGTCCGCCTGACGGTCACCCACGACCCGGCGGACGGCGACCGCGACGGCGAGACCCTGTGCGACGCCGACCTGGCGATCCTGGCGGCGCCGAAGGACACGTACACGGCATACGCGGCCGCGGTCCGCGAGGAGTACGCCTTCGTGCCGGACGCGGCGTTCCGCCAGGGCCGCGCGGACGTGCTCCGCCAACTCCTCGCCCTGCCCCGCCTGTTCCGCACACCGCACGGCACCGCCCACTGGGAGTCCCCGGCGCGCGAAAACCTGGCGGCGGAGCTGGCCCTGCTCACGTAGCCTCGGCGCATGCTGGAGATGGGTGGAGACCAGGTCGACGAGGCGGTGGCGCACGCGGCGCGGGCCCTGCGCGCGGTGGCGACGGCGGAGTACGACTGGACGGCGCGGGCGGCCGCCCTGGAGTGGAGCTGCCTGGACACGGCGGAGCACATCGCGAGCGACTTCACGGCGTACGCGGCGCAGCTGACGGGCCGCACGCACGGAACGGGCTCGTACGTGCCCATGGAGATCCGCCTGGAGGAGGGCACGGACCCGGCGGGCGCCGTGCTCGCCGTCGAGGCGTCCGGCGGGCTGCTCGCGGCGGTGGTGCGGACGACGCCGCCGGGGGTACGCGGCTTCCACCCGTTCCCGTACGGCAGCGCAGACGCGCGGGGCTTCGCCGCCATGGGCATCGCGGAGCTGCTCCTGCACACGTACGACATCCTGCGGGCCTTCGACGTCGCCTACGCGCCGCCCGAGGAGCTGTGCGAGGCCGTCCTCGCCTGGCAGTTCCCGCACGTGCCGCCGGCCAGGGACGGCGCCGGGCACTGGCGCACCCTGCTGTGGGCGACCGGCCGCGGCACCCTGGAGGGCCGCGCCCGCCTGGAGCGGTGGCGCTGGCACAACCAGATCCACCTGCCCACGGACCGCCTCGCCCTCGTCGAGGTGTCCCCCGCGGCCGCCGCGGACCTCGCGGACGGCGGCACCGGCGGCTTCGACTGGATCGAGAGCGGCCCGTACGAGGGCACGCGCTGGGCGGCGGCCAGGACCACGAAGTCCTACGCGTCCGGCACCCACCGCCCCGAGTGGGGCATGTACGTCCTCGTCCGCACCGCCGACCAGCGCGCGATCGGCGCCATGGGCTTCCACGGCGCCCCCGACGACGAGGGCTGGGCGGAAGTCGGCTACGACCTGGCCCCTGCGGCCCGCGGCAACGGCTACGCCACCGAAGCCCTGCGCACCCTGTCCCACTGGGCCCTGACCCTGCCGGACGTCCAGGGCCTGCGCGCCATCGTGGACGAGGGCAACACGGCATCGGAGGCGGTGCTGGAGCGGGCGGGCTTCACGAGGTCGGCGGACCGCTGTTTCAGCCTGTCCGGCGCTTGAGGACGAGCGCGAAGCGCGGATAAAAGGGGGGTCCAGGGGGGCGGAGCCCCCCCCTGGTTCGGGAAGGGGCGGGCCTGGGGCGCCCCGCGAGGGCTACCGCTTCCGCCGCCGCAACCCCGCCTCCGTAAGCCTCCGCACCAGCTCCTTCGACCCCACCTCCACGGCCCCCGCCCGCACCGCGTCCCCGTACCTCTGCTCCGGCAGGTCATAGTGGTCCCGCTCGAACGCCCGAGCCGGCACCCCGATCCCCGCGGCGAACGCATGCAGCTCCTCGTACGACACATCACTCACGAGGTGCGACCACAGGCGCCCGTGCCCGGGCCAGACGGGCGGGTCTATGTAGAGGGTCATGTCAGACCGCCGACGGGGGCCACCACCACGCCCGCCTTGGGGCACACCCAGTGCGGATCGGGCCCCAACTCCGGCTCGACGTCGAGCGCGTGCGGCTCACCGGCACCGCACACGGGGCACAGCGGCCACCGCCCGTACCGTTCGAGCAGCGCGTCCTGCACGTCCTGGGCGACGAGCCCCGCCACGTACGCCATGCCGTCGGGCCACTGCTCGACCCACCAGCGGCGGTGCGCGACGGCCTCCTCGACCATCGACACGACCTCGGGCTGCGCGACGTCGCGCGCGACGAGGTCGGCGAGCACCAGCGCGCGGGCGGCGTGCAGCGCCTGCTCCAGGGGGTCAATCGCGTCCATGCAGCCATTGTCGCCCCACGCGCCACCCGCCAGCGGTCGACAGAGGTCTTGACCCGGTCATCGACGCGAAAATATCTTCCAAGAGTGACCCCTGACGTGAAGGAAATTTTCGCCGGAGGCGCCCCACCCGCCCCCGCCGCCCTCGCGGCCAAGGTACGCACGCTCGCGCCGTCGATGACCCGCTCCATGCAGCGCGTCGCCGAGGCCGTCGCGGGCGACCCCGCGGGCTGCGCCGCCCTCACCGTCACCGGCCTCGCCGAGCTCACCGGCACCAGCGAGGCGACGGTCGTGCGCACCGCCCGCCTCCTCGGCTACCCCGGCTACCGCGACCTGCGGCTCGCCCTCGCCGGGCTCGCCGCCCACCAGCAGTCGGGCCGCGCGCCCGCCGTCACGGCGGACATCGCGGTCGACGACCCGATCGCCGACGTCGTCGCGAAGCTCGCGTACGACGAGCAGCAGACCCTCGCCGACACCGCCGCCGGACTCGACACCGTCCAGCTGGGCGCCTGCGTCAGCGCGCTGGCCGCCGCGCGCCGCGTGGAGATCTACGGCGTCGCCGCGTCCGGGCTCGTCGCCCAGGACCTCGCGCAGAAGCTCCTGCGCATCGGCCAGGTCGCGCACGCCCACTCCGACCCGCACCTCGCCGTCACCAACGCCGTCACGCTGCGCACCAAGGACGTCGCCGTCGCCATCACCCACTCCGGTTCGACGGGCGACGTGATCGAGCCGCTGCGGGTCGCCTTCGAGCACGGCGCGACGACCATCGCGATCACCGGCCGCCCCGACGGGCTCGTCTCGCAGTACGCCGATCACATACTGACGACGTCCACGGCGCGCGAGAGCGAGCTGCGGCCCGCCGCGATGTCCTCGCGTACGAGTCAACTCCTGGTCGTGGACTGCCTGTTCGTCGGGGTCGCCCAGCGCACGTACGAGACGGCTGCGCCGGCGCTTGCGGCGTCGTACGAGGCGCTCGCGCATCGTCACAGTGGCCCCTGACGGGGGCGCCGTCGATCGCGCTGCGCGCTCGCCCTCAAACGCCGGGCAGGCTTTCTTTCCCACCCACCCGCCCTTTCCACCGAAAGAGCCGCACCCCTATGACCTCCACCACCCCGCCCGAGTACGGTGATCTTCGCGCGCAGCTCGCCGCGCTCACCACCGAGGCGTTCCGGCCCGAGCTCGCCGAGATCGACCGGCTGCCCACGCCGGAGATCGCGCGGATCATGAACGGTGAGGACGCGACCGTGCCGACCGCCGTCGCCGCGCAGCTGCCCCGCATCGCCGCCGCGATCGACGCCACCGCGGAGCGGATGGCCCGCGGCGGCCGGCTCGTGTACGCGGGCGCGGGCACCGCGGGGCGGCTCGGCGTGCTCGACGCGTCCGAGTGCCCGCCCACGTTCAACACCGACCCGGGCGAGGTCGTCGGTCTCGTCGCGGGCGGCCCCGCGGCCCTGGTCACCGCGGTCGAGGGCGCCGAGGACAGCCGGGGGCTCGCCGCCGAGGACCTGGACGCGCTCGCCCTCACCCCGGACGACACGGTCGTCGGGATCTCGGCGTCGGGCCGCACCCCGTACGCGATCGGCGCCGTCGAGCACGCCCGCGCGCGCGGAGCCCTGACGATCGGCCTGTCCTGCAACGCGGACAGCGCGCTCGCGGCGGCCGCGGAGCACGGCATCGAGGTCGTCGTGGGCCCCGAACTCCTCACCGGCTCCACGCGCTTGAAGGCGGGCACCGCCCAGAAGCTCGTCCTCAACATGCTCTCGACGATCACGATGATCCGCCTGGGCAAGACGTACGGGAACCTGATGGTCGACGTCCGCGCCTCGAACGAGAAGCTCCGCGCCCGCTCCCACCGCATCGTCGCCCTGGCGACCGGCGCGGGGGACGAAGAGATCGAACGGGCCCTCGCCGCCACGGACGGCGAGGTGAAGAACGCGATCCTCACCCTCCTCGGCGACGTGGACGGCCCGACGGCGGCACGGCTCCTGACCGAGTCGAACGGCCATCTGCGCGCGGCGCTGGCGGCGGCGAACCAGCGCTAGAAACCGGCAGAGACGCGGGTACGGCGAAGGGGCGGCACCCTCCGTGAGGAGAGTGCCGCCCCTTTGTACTGCTCGTACTGCTCGTACTGCTCAGAACAGCCGATCAACCGTGGGGAATCCCCGGGGGCCGATCAGAAGTCCATGTCACCGCCGGGCATGCCGCCCGGAGCGGCCGGAGCGGCCTTCTCCGGCTTGTCGGCGATGACGGCCTCGGTGGTGAGGAACAGCGCGGCGATGGACGCGGCGTTCTGCAGCGCGGAACGCGTGACCTTCGCCGGGTCGATGATGCCCTCGCCGATCATGTCCACGTACTCACCGGTGGCAGCGTTCAGGCCGTGGCCCGGGGTGAGGTTGCGGACCTTCTCCACGATGACGCCGCCCTCAAGCCCGGCGTTCACGGAGATCTGCTTCAGCGGGGCCTCGAGCGCCAGCTTGACGGCGGCGGCACCGGTGGCCTCGTCGCCTTCCAGCTCCAGCTTCTCGAAGACCGAGGAGGCCTGCAGCAGGGCCACGCCACCACCGGCGACGATGCCCTCCTCGACGGCCGCCTTGGCGTTGCGCACGGCGTCCTCGATGCGGTGCTTGCGCTCCTTGAGCTCCACCTCGGTGGCGGCACCGGCCTTGATGACGGCCACGCCGCCCGCGAGCTTCGCCAGGCGCTCCTGGAGCTTCTCGCGGTCGTAGTCCGAGTCGCTGTTCTCGATCTCGGCGCGGATCTGGTTCACGCGGCCCTGGACGGACTCGCTGTCACCGGCACCGTCGACGATCGTCGTCTCGTCCTTGGTGATGACGACCTTGCGGGCGCGGCCGAGCAGGTCGAGACCGGCGTTCTCCAGCTTGAGGCCGACCTCCTCGGAGATGACCGTGCCACCGGTGAGGATGGCGATGTCGCCGAGCATGGCCTTGCGGCGGTCACCGAAGCCCGGGGCCTTCACGGCGACGGACTTGAAGGTGCCACGGATCTTGTTGACGACCAGCGTGGACAGGGCCTCGCCCTCGACGTCCTCGGCGATGATCAGCAGCGGCTTGCCGGACTGCATGACCTTCTCGAGGAGCGGAAGGAGGTCCTTCACGTTCGAGATCTTGGAGTTGACGATGAGGATGTACGGGTCCTCGAGCGCCGCCTCCATGCGCTCCATGTCGGTCGCGAAGTACGCCGAGATGTAGCCCTTGTCGAAGCGCATACCCTCGGTGAGCTCCAGCTCAAGACCGAAGGTCTGGGACTCCTCGACGGTGATGACGCCTTCCTTGCCGACCTTGTCCATGGCCTCGGCGATGAGCTCGCCGATCTGGGTGTCGGCGGCGGAGATGGAGGCCGTGGAGGCGATCTGCTCCTTGGTCTCGACCTCCTTGGCCTGGTCGAGCAGCGCGCCGGAGACGGCCTCGACGGCCTTCTCGATGCCGCGCTTCAGGGCCATCGGGTTGGCGCCGGCGGCCACGTTGCGCAGGCCCTCGCGGACCAGCGCCTGGGCGAGGACGGTCGCGGTCGTCGTGCCGTCACCGGCGACGTCGTCCGTCTTCTTCGCGACCTCCTTGACCAGCTCGGCGCCGATCTTCTCGTACGGGTCCTCGAGCTCGATCTCCTTGGCGATGGAGACGCCGTCGTTGGTGATCGTGGGGGCGCCCCACTTCTTCTCGAGGACGACGTTGCGACCCTTGGGGCCCAGGGTCACCTTGACGGCGTCGGCGAGCTGGTTCATGCCGCGCTCGAGGCCGCGCCGTGCCTCCTCGTCGAACGCGATGATCTTGGCCATGTGAAGTGGTCCTCCCGGACAGGGGTGGAAAACTCGGACCGCGCTGGCGCCCGCGACGGACGGCCTGCCTGCCTTGTGGTTCCTTGCCCCACCCGGCCTGCGGGCCTCACCCACCCGGTCCTTCTGTCACTCTCACGCGGAGAGTGCTAACGCCAATGATTAGCACTCGACCCCTCCGAGTGCAAGGTCGCCCCCCAAGGGCGGCCACCCCACACCCTGCTTCCCCACCCACCCACCGCCGGCGGCGCATGGGGTGGGTGGGCGGGGTAGATCCCGCCGCGAAGCGGCGGGCCGGAGGCGCATCCGACCCGGCGCGGCCGGGTGCGGGCCGGTGGGGGGTTCCGCCGCTACCGCGGCGGTTTGTTTCCCGCCCGCCCGCCCGTTTCCACCCTCCCAGCGGGTGGACGCCCGTCGTGGGGGTTGTTCGCCGTCGGCGGGTGCCGGGAAGGGCGGGAGACCCGCAGCCGCCGACGGCGCACAGCCCCCACCGGCGGCGGGCGGGCAGATGAAAGGCCCGCACCCCGATCCGGGGTGCGGGCCCACGCGCTCGGTGGCCGATCGCGTCAAGCGCCGCTCAGACGGTGACCTTGACCATGTCTGCCTGCGGACCCTTCTGGCCCTGCGAGATCTCGAACTCGACCCGCTGACCCTCTTCCAGGGTGCGGTAGCCGTCCATCTGAATCGCGCTGTAGTGGACGAATACATCCGCACCACCGTCGACCGCGATGAAGCCGTATCCCTTCTCCGCGTTGAACCACTTGACGGTGCCCTGAGCCATGCCTAACTCCCCTATTACTGGCCCTTGCGCAGACCCGCACTTCGCGGACCCGGGTCAGACCTCACCCCCCATGGGTTGGGGGTGTGCGCCGGAACGCGTCGACCGCGGCTGAATGTATCTGTCCAACTGCCGTCTGCAACAGGTCAATCGGACGAGAATTCTGGGCATGCCCGATCGTCGATATCCGGAGAATTCACCGGGGTTCAGGGCAAGTCGGGCCCGACAAATGCCGCGTACGGCGCAAAAAGGCAGGACACTTTGGCTACTTCTTGTCGGCCCGAGGCCGACTTCGTCCATGCGTTCACACCCGCTCCGGGGCCGTTCGGCGCCAAAAGCGAAGCTCTATTCCCAACTGTACCGCGCTCAACCATGCAGAATTGCCCCCTCCGCTTCTCGGGCGGAGGGGGCAATCAGCGGGGTCGTATACGTTCAGCAGCCGCCCGCGACCGCGGGAATGATCGAAATGCCCGCGCCGTCCGGCGTGGCCGTCTGAAGGCCCTGCTCGAACCGGACGTCGTCGTCGTTCACGTACACGTTGACGAACCGCCGCAGCTTGCCCTGGTCGTCGAGGACGCGGGCCGCGATGCCGGTGTGGTTCTTCTCCAGGTCGGCGATGACCTCGGCGAGGTTCGCGCCCTCGGCGGCGACCTCGGCCTTGCCGCCGGTGTACGTACGGAGGATGGTGGGGATGCGGACGTTGACGCTCATACTCTTCACCTCAAAGGTTGGCGCCCCGAAGGGGCGCGGGGAACTGCGCGACCAGCCACAGCGGACCCGCAGGCGACACCATGCTTCAGGTCCTACGGCGCGCTATCCCGCCAGACCCGCGGAGCGGAACGCGTCCAGGCTCGGGCGGATGGTGGCGGTGGCCTGGGAGGTCGCGGCGACCGCGTCGAGGGTCTTGAGGCCGTCGCCGGTGTTGAGGACCACCGTCGTCAGGGACGGGTCGAGCACGCCCGCCTCGATCAGCTTCTTCGTGACGCCGACCGTCACACCGCCCGCCGTCTCCGCGAAGATGCCCTCGGTGCGGGCCAGCAGCTTGATGGCGTCGACGATCTGCTCGTCGGTGACGTCCTCCACGGCGCCGCCCGTGCGGCGCGCGATGTCCAGGACGTACGGGCCGTCGGCCGGGTTGCCGATGGCGAGGGACTTGGCGATCGTGTCCGGCTTCTGCGGCCGTACGACGTCGTGGCCCGCCTTGAACGCCGCGGACACCGGCGAGCAGCCTTCCGCCTGCGCCCCGAAGATCCGGTACGGCTTGTCCTCGACGAGGCCGAGCTTGATCAGCTCCTTGAGGCCCTTGTCGATCTTCGTGAGCTGGGAGCCCGACGCGATCGGGATCACCAGCTGGTCCGGGAGCCGCCAGCCCAGCTGCTCGCAGATCTCGTACGCGAGGGTCTTGGAGCCCTCGCCGTAGTACGGCCGCAGGTTCACGTTGACGAAGCCCCAGCCCTCGCCGAGCGGGTCACCGATGAGCTCGGAGCAGAAGCGGTTGACGTCGTCGTAGTTGCCCTCGATGCCGACGAGCTCGCCGCCGTAGACCGCGGCCATGACGACCTTGCCCTGCTCCAGGTCGTGCGGGATGAACACGCAGGAGCGGAAGCCGGCGCGGGCCGCCGCGGCGCCGACCGCGCCCGCCAGGTTGCCCGTGGACGAGCAGGACAGGGTGGTGAAGCCGAAGGCGCGGGCCGCTTCGAGGGCCTGCGCGACGACCCGGTCCTTGAAGGAGTGCGTGGGGTTGCCCGAGTCGTCCTTGATGAACAACTTGCCCTGCTCGACGCCGAGTTCACGGGCCAGGTTGTCGGCCTCGACGAGCTTGGTCCAGCCCGGGTTGAGGTTGGGCTTGCCGGCGACGTCGGCGGGGACCGGCAGGAGCGGCGCGTACCGCCAGATGTTCGCGGGGCCGGACTCGATCTTCTTCCGGAGCGCCTCCGGGTCGCCGAGCGGCAGGTCGTACGCGACCTCGAGCGGGCCGAAACACTCGGCGCAGGCGAAGATCGGGCCGAGCGGGAAGAGCGTGCCGCACTCGCGGCAGGAGAGGCCCGACGCGGGTCCCAGGTCGACCGGGGTGCCCGTTGCGGAAGGGGTGGCGACAGTCTGCACAGCCATGGAGGCGAGGCCCTTTCTCCTCATCTTCCTCACGACGCATCTCGTCGCGAGACGGAATTGGCACCTTCCCGAGCCGGGAGCCCCGCGGCGCTGATCGCGCACGAGAACCGACTGGAGGGTTGCCGGGGCTTCAACGGGCCGTATCCCTCTGCCCCTCTGGATGAGCGGTATTCGGTTGTGACGGCGGCGACCCCCGACATGCGATGGTCACCGGCGTTGTTCAAGACTGTAACCGAAGGCCAGGACAGTTGAGATAGTCGTCCGAACCGCGAGATGGGTCACAAACGGGAGGAGCCCGCGTGCTGGAAGAGGTCGAGCGCTGGCTGAGCAGGCGTTCCTGGTCCGTGGCCGACCGCCCGCTCCCCCAGCTCATCGCCGCCAAACGCGCCGCGGGCGCCACGGTGAGCGTCGTCCTGCCCGCGCTCGACGAGGAGGAGACCGTCGGTGAGATCGTCGCGGAGATCCGGCGTGAGCTGATCGAGCGGGCGCCCCTCGTCGACGAGCTCGTGGTGGTGGACTCCGGCTCGCGGGACCGCACGGCCGAGGTGGCGCGCGCGGCGGGCGCCCGGGTGGTGTCCCGGGACGACGTGCTGCCCCGCATCCCGGCGGTGCCGGGCAAGGGCGAGGTCCTGTGGCGGTCACTCCTGGTGACGGGCGGGGACATCGTCGCGTTCGTCGACGCCGACCTGAAGGAGTTCTCGGCGGACTTCGTGACGGGCATCGTGGGCCCGCTGCTCACCGAGCCCGACGTGGACTTCGTGAAGGCGATGTACGACCGGCCCATGACGGTCTCCGACGGGCCGGGCGGCGACGCGTCCGGGGCCACCGCGGGCCAGGGCGGGCGCGTCACGGAGCTGATGGCACGGCCGCTGCTCAATATGCACTGGCCCCAACTCGCGGGCTTCGTCCAGCCGTTGGGCGGGGAGTACGCGGCCCGCAGGTCGCTGCTCGAACGCCTGCCGTTCCCGGTGGGGTACGGCGTGGAGATCGGCCTGCTCGTGGACGCGCTGCACACCGTCGGCCTCGACGCGCTCGCGCAGGTCGACGTGGGCGTGCGCAGGCACCGGCACCAGGACGGGCAGGCGCTCGGCCGGATGGCGGCGGCGATCTACCGCACGGCGCAGCTGCGGCTCGCCCGCGGCCACCTCGTACGCCCCGAGCTGACGCAGTTCGTGCGGGGCGCGTCCGGGTTCGAGCCGCGGACGTACGCGGTGGACACGGAGGAGCGGGCGCCGATGGCGGAGATCGAGGAGTACGTGGCGCGGCGCGCGGCCTGAGCGGTTCGGCGCGCGGGTCGAGCGGTTCCCGGACGGCCGTGCTGGTCGTACGCATGCGCGTTTACGGGGTTCCCGGAAGGGCTAGGTTCGATGCCATGGTCTCCGCACACGCCGATGCCGCCCAGGTCCTCGTCGCGTCCAACCGCGGCCCCGTCTCGTACGCCGTCGGGGAGGACGGCGGCCTCGAACCCAAGCGGGGCGGTGGCGGGCTCGTGTCCGGGCTCAGTGCCGTCGGGGAGCGGGCGGACTCCCTGTGGGTGTGCTCGGCGCTCGGCGACGGCGACCGGGAGGCGGTGCGGCGCGGGGTCGCGGAGCCCGGCGTGCGGATGCTCGACATCGACGCCGAGACGCACGCGGCGGCGTACAACGGGGTCGCGAACTCGGTGCTGTGGTTCGTGCACCACATGCTGTACCAGACTCCGCTCGAACCCGCGTTCGATACGGAGTTCCGGGCGCAGTGGGCCGCGTACGAGACGTACAACCGGGCCTTCGCGCGGGCGCTCGCGGAGAGCGCGGCGGACGGGGCGGCGGTGCTCGTCCAGGACTACCACCTGGCCCTCGTCCCCGGACTGCTCCGCGAGCTGCGGCCCGACCTCAGGATCGGCCACTTCTCGCACACCCCGTGGGCGCCCGTGGACTACTTCCGCATGCTGCCCGACGACGTCGCCGAGCAGCTGCTGCGCGGCATGCTCGGCGCGGACCGGCTCGGCTTCCTCACCGGCCGGTGGGCCGACGCGTTCACCGAGTGCTGCGTGCGGTACGTGGGCGGGACCTCCGGGACCCGGGTCGGCGTGCACGGGCTGGGGGCCGACGCGGACTTCCTGCGGGAGCGGTCGCGGCGCGACGACGTGGCGGAGCGGCTCGCCGCGCTGCGGGAGCAGGTGGGGCCCGGCCGCAAGGTCATCGTGCGCGTGGACCGCACGGAGCTGTCCAAGAACATCGTGCGCGGCCTGCACGCCTACCGGCAGCTCCTCGTGGACCGCCCCGAGTGGCGCGAGCGGGTCGTGCACGTCGCCTTCGCCTATCCGTCGCGGCAGGACCTCGCGGTGTACCGCGACTACACGGCGGAGGTGTCCCGGGTCGCCGAGTCCATCAACTCCGCCTTCGGCACGCCCACGTGGACCCCCGTGGTCCTGCACGTCAAGGACGACTTCGCGCGCTCCCTCGCGGCGTACCGGCTCGCCGACGTGGCCCTCGTGAACCCCATCCGGGACGGCATGAACCTCGTCGCCAAGGAGGTCCCCGTCGTCTCCGACGACGGCTGCGCGCTGGTGCTCTCGCGGGAGGCCGGGGCGTACGAGGAGCTCTCCGAGGACGCGATCGGGGTGAACCCCTACGACGTCCTGGGCACGGCGGTGGCCCTCCATGAGGGCCTCTCACTCCCCTACGGGGAGCGGGCCGAGCGCACCAAGCGGCTTGCGGCCGCCGCCACGGCGTTGCCGCCCACGCGGTGGTTCCTGGATCAGCTGGAGGCCCTGACGCCTTCGGCATGACGGGGTGCCGCCGCGCTGCGCGCAGCGGTTTTTTCCCACCCGCCCGCCCGTTTCCACCCTCCCAGCGGGTGGACGCCCCTTGTGGGGGCCGGCCGCCGTCGGCGGGTGCGGACAGGACGGCTAGCGGAGGGGCCTGTGCGCACGTCATGGGGTGCCCTAGGCCAAGGGTCAGGGGAGAGCCTTGGCCAAGGTGGCGAGGAGGTTGACCACTGCTGGGGGGCCGGGGACCACCAGGTCGGCTCGGGAGGCCAGTTCCGTGACCTCCGAGCTGCCGCTGCACACCAGGACACCCGGCACGCCCCCGTCGGACCGCAGCTTGTCCACCGCGGCGTACGCGGGCAGGTCCCCCAGGTCGTCACCGGCGTAGAGGACGGATTCGCCGCCCACTTCACGTACGTACTCGGTGAGGGCCACCCCCTTGTCCACGCCCGGCGGACGCAACTCCAGGACGAGACGACCCGGTTCGACGATGAGCCCGTGCCGCGCGGCCAGCTCCCCGAGCGGGCCGCGCAACGCGTCGAAGGCCGCCTGCGGATCCCGCGCACGCCGCGTGTGTACGGCGACGGCGCGCCCCTTCTCCTCGATCCACGTGCCGCGCCACGCGCCGATCGCGTCGAGGAACCCGGGCAGTTCGGCGCGGACGCCGGCGACGCCGGGGTGCGGGTCCGCGGCCTGCACGGTCGCGGTGACGGCGTCCCAGCGCTCGGCGCCGTAGTGGCCGAGGACGACGAGGTGTTCCAGACCGGGGACGCCGGCGAACCCGCCGTAGCGGACGGCGACACCGGCGGGGCGGCCGGTGACCACGGCGACGGAACGGACCTTGGGGGCGAGCGCGGCGAGCGCGGGCAGGGCGTCCGGGTGGGCCCGCGCCCGTTCCGGGTCGGGCACGATGGGCGCGAGGGTGCCGTCGAAGTCGAGGGCGATCACGGCGCGTTCGGGGCGGGCGAGGATCGCGGCGAGGCCGTCGCGCCCGGCGGGGGTCAGCGGTTCGGGCAGCGGTTCCGGCAGGGAGTGCGTGAGGTCACCCATGGGCCAGACCCTAGCCTCACCGCTCCGCGCGCCGCGCCTCGCGAATCCGCCGCAGTCGGTTCACGGTGACCGGATCGTGGGCGAGGGCGCGCTCGTCGTCGAGCAGGGCGTTGAGGATCTGGTAGTAGCGCACCGGGGCGAGGCCCAGCTCCTCGCGGATGGCGCGCTCCTTGGCGCCAGGACCGCGCCAGCTGCGCCGCTCAAGCGCCAACACGGCCCGGGCCCGCCCGGACAGCCCCCCGCCCCCGCCGACATCACCCATACCCCCACCCTAGCCCCACGCCCTGCGGCCCCGTGCAGAGTCTCCGCCCGCCCATGACTCGCCGTCCGTGCGCCCAGGCCCCGCCGCTACCGCGGCGGCTTCACCCCGCCCGCCCACCCATGACCTACCGTCCCGTCCGCACCCGCCGACGGCGGCCGGCCCCAACCGGGGGCGCCCACCCCCTGGGAGGGCAGAAACGGGCGGGCGGGTGGGAAACAA
>NZ_JBHYJH010000210.1:0-13392 GCF_042740445.1 Streptomyces sp. NPDC059003
GTCCGGACGACGGGCCGCGCGGGCCGGTCGACGGCGGGTCAGCCGGCGGACTCACCCGCGTGCGGACTGAGTTCGCCCACGCCGACCAGGACGAACAGCGCGATGCCGAGCAGGATCCGGTAGTACACGAAGGGCATGAAGCTCTTGGTCGTGATGAACTTCATGAACCAGGCGATGACGGCGTAACCCACCACGAACGCGATGATCGTCGCGAAGATCGTCGGCCCCCACGAGACATGGCCGCCCTCGCCCGCGTCCTTGAGCTCGAACGCGCCGGAGGCGAGGACGGCCGGGATGGCGAGGAGGAAGGAGTAGCGGGCCGCGGCCTCGCGCTTGTAGCCCATGAGGAGGCCGCCGCTGATGGTCGCGCCGGAGCGCGAGACGCCGGGGATGAGGGCCATGGCCTGGCAGACGCCGTAGATGAGGCCGTCGCGGACGCCCAGCTCCTTGAGGTCCTTGCGGTGGCGTACGGCGCGGTGCTTGCCGCCCGTCTCGTCGCGGGCCGCGAGCCGGTCGGCGACGCCGAGGACGATGCCCATGACGATCAGCGTCGTCGCGATCAGGCGCAGATCGCGGAACGGCCCCTCGATCTGGTCCTTGAAGGTCACGCCGAGCACGCCGATCGGGATCGAGCCGACGATGACGAGCCAGCCCATCTGCGCGTCGTGGTCGGACCGCGGCACCTTGCCGAACAGCGAGCCGAACCACGCCGAGATGATCCGGCCGATGTCCTTGCGGAAGTAGATCAGGACGGCGGTCTCGGTGCCGATCTGCGTGATGGCGGTGAAGGCGGCACCTGGATCGTGCCAGCCCGCGAACGCCGCGGTCAGCCGCAGGTGCGCACTGGAGGAGATCGGAAGGAACTCGGTCAGTCCCTGGACGAGTCCGAGGATGAACGATTCAAGCCAAGACATGAAAACTGCGCCGTCCAGTAACTGATCGTGCGCTGACCCGTGAACTGGCGGTCAGAGGCGATGAAGGGGGACCAGGGCGGCGAGGTGGGGCATGCGTGCGCGGGGTGGTGCGACGGTCTGGGAGGGGTGATCGCGGTGCCTCGCCGGGGGCAGCGTAGCGCCACAAAGTTACGTACTCGTGGGAGGGCCGCCGGTTGGGAGCCGCCCGTCCTTCAGGTACGCCGGGGCGTGGGGCGCGCGGCCGGCGCTAGGCGGGCCCGGTGACGGTCCACCCCGGCACCTGCGGGTGCGCCGTCAGGTCCTCGTGGCGGACCTCGTCCCCGCACTCGGTGCACGTGACCACGGGCACCAGTTCGTGGCCGCAGGTGTGCTCGATGACCATGGGCCGGTCGTGGGGCCCGCGCAGATGGCGGTCGCCCCATGCCATGAGGGTCATCAGGACGGGCTCCAGGTCGAGGCCCGCCGCCGTCGGCCGGTACTCGAAGCGCTGCGGGCGCTCGCTGTAGACGGCCTTCTCCAGGATGCCCGCGTCGACGAGGCGGCGCAGGCGCGCCGTCAGGACGTCGCGCGGCGCGCCCGTGTTGCGGGCCAGCTGGTCGAAGCGGCGTGCGCCGAGGAACACCTCGCGCAGGACGAGCAGCGAGTACTTCTCGCCGACGAGGGCGAGCGTGTCGGCGATGACGCAGGGGCGGGGGTCTTTCATGGGGCCAGTCTATGGGTGGGTTGGAAAATCAAACCGACTTGGCTACCGTTGAGTAGGTCAGTGGGTCCAGTTTTCAAACTCTCTGGTTTCGCACCGTCTGGTTCTCCGGGCACACGGCCCGGCCTGTTCGAGAGGCACCCTCATGCGCGACGCCGTCATCGTCGAAGCCGTACGCACGCCCGTCGGCAAGGGCAAGCCCAACGGCTCCCTCGCCCACATCCACCCGGTCGAGCTCCTCGCCCACACGCTGCGCACCCTCGTCGAGCGCACCGGCGTCGACGCGGCACAGATCGACGACGTGATCGGCGGCACCGTCGACCAGGTCGCCGAACAGGCCATGAACACCACGCGGTACGCGGCGCTGTCCGCGGGCTTCCCCGAGTCCGTGCCCGCGACCACCGTCGACCGCCAGTGCGGCTCCTCGCAGCAGGCCGTGCACTTCGCCGCGCAGGGCGTGATCTCGGGCGCGTACGACATGGTCGTGGCCTGCGGAGTGGAGTCGATGAGCCGCGTACCGATGTGGTCGAACGTGCCCGCGGGCGCCGACCCCTTCGGCCCCGGCATCGCCGAGCGCTACCCCGAGGGGCTCGTGCCGCAGGGCATCAGCGCCGAACTCATCGCCGCCAAGTGGTCCATCACCCGCGAGGAGATGGACGTCTTCGCGACCGGCTCGCACCAGAAGGCGGCCCGCGCCTGGGAGGGCGGCCTCTTCGACGCCGAGGTCGCGCCCCTGGACGGCGTCACCCGCGACGAGTCGGTGCGCCCCGCCACCACGCCCGAGATCCTCGCGGGCCTCAAGCCCGCGTACCAGGACCCGAACTTCGCCGAGCGCTTCCCGCAGATCGACTGGTCCGTCACCGCGGGCAACACCAGCCCCATCAACGACGGCGCGTCCGCGGTCCTCATCACCACCAGCGAGAACGCGGCCCGCCTCGGCCTGCGCCCGCTCGCCCGCCTGCACAGCTTCGCCGTCACCGGCTCCGACCCGCTCATGATGCTCACCGGCATCCTGCCCGCGACCGAGAAGGTGCTGCGCCGCGCGTCCCTGACACTCGACGACATCGACCTGTTCGAGGTCAACGAGGCGTTCGCGAGCGTCGTCCTGAGCTGGCTGCGGGAGACCGGCGCGGACGCCGAGAAGGTGAACGTGCACGGAGGCGCGATCGCTCTGGGCCACCCGCTCGGCGCGAGCGGGACGCGGCTGATGACGACGCTGGTGCATGCCATGCGGGTTCGTGGGGCGCGGTACGCCCTTCAGACCATGTGCGAGGCCGGGGGCCTGGCGAACGCGACCATTCTCGAGGCCGTGTGACGGATGGGGCTTCGCCCCTTTCCCCCTTTTTGGCGCTCCGCGCCTCGTCCTCACACGCCGGACGGGCTGAGTTCAGCCCGTCCGGTCAGCGGCGCCCCAAGTGGTGCCGCTTGCGCCACGCCACCGCCGCGCCCGCCAGGCCCGTGATCGCGATGAAGCCCATCGCCATCAGGAACGCGGGCGAGGTGGGCGTGTCGGCGCGGGCGCCCGCTATCACGTACGCCGCCGTGTTCGGGATCGAGCCGACGGCCGTGGCGAGCAGGAACGGGAGCCAGCCCATGCGGGACACCGCCGCGCAGTAGTTGGCCGCCGCGAACGGCACCCCGGGGAAGAGGCGCGCCGCCAGCATCGAGCGGAAGCCGTGGCGGCTGAGCTGGCCGTCGGCCGCCTTCAGCCAGCGCCCCCGGAGCAGCGGCCGCAGCGCGTCCTGCCCGAGCACCCGGCCGAGCCCGAAGGAGACCCCGGCCCCGAGCACCGTGCCCGCGATCGCCGCCGCGAGCCCCGCCTGCGAGCCGAACAGCGCGCCCGCCGCCAGATTGAGCAGCGGCCGCGGCACGAACGCGACCGTGCACACGCCGTACGCCACCGCGAACACGGACACCGCCGCGGCACCGGTCAGCTCCGGCGGCCAGCCGTCGGCGAGCAGCCGCTGCGGCTCGAAGAGCAGCACGCACGTGGCGGCCGCCGCGAGCAGCACCACCAGCAGGGACAGCCGTGACCACGGTGACAGGAGCACCCTGGTGCAGCGCACGGCGGGGCCAGGCGTCGGGGCGGCGGCGGTGTCGAGCATCCGGGGAGACTAACCGACTGATGTGTCTGATCGCCGTATGGTGCGTCTCATGAGCGTCACAACGCCGCGGAGTTCCCTCGCCGACACCGTCGTCGCGAGGCTCACCACGGCCTACGCGGCGGCGGCCGATCCGGTCAGGGCCGCGGACATGCGCGCGTACATGAAGGACGTCGCGCCGTTCCTCGGTCTGACCTCGCCCGTGCGCAGGGACCTGGCGCGGGCCGTCCTCGCGGGCTCGCCGCGCCCGGACGAGGCCGACTGCGCGGCGGTCGCGCTGCGCTGCTGGCGGCTGCCCGAGCGCGAGTACCACTACTTCGCCGTCGACTATCTGCGCCGCCACGTCCGCCGCCTCTCGTCCGGCTTCCTGCCCGTCGCCCGGCACCTCGTGACGACCGTCCCCTGGTGGGACACCGTCGACCTGCTCGCCGCGCACGTCGTCGGCGGACTCGTCGCCGCCGACGCGGAGCTGGCGGCCGACATGGACGCGTGGATCGAGGACGAGGACCTCTGGGTCGCCCGCACCGCGCTGCTCCACCAGCTCCGCCACAAGGACGCCACCGACGCCGACCGGCTCTTCGCGTACTGCGCGCGGCAGGCCGGTCACCCCGACTTCTTCATCCGCAAGGCGATCGGCTGGTCCCTGCGGGAGTACGCGAAGACCGACCCGGAGGCGGTACGGGACTTCGTCCGCCGCCACCGCGACGCCCTGTCGCCGCTCTCCGTGCGCGAGGCCCTGAAGAACATCGGTGGCTCCGAACAACATCGGTGACGGCGCAGATCGTCGGTGACGGACGGGGCCCAACTGCCCTATGTGACGGGAGCGTCGCAGAAAATCATTCGACGGGCACGCACGCGTCGGCCATGATCGACGACATGTTCCGGCACGCCCACCTCGCAGCTCCGTCCGCAGTCGCGGACGGTGCGAGGGCTGCCGTGATGCCCACCGGCCTCGTGTACGACGGCGCCCGAAGCTGACCCTCTCCGGACATTCCGGCGGACCCCGCAGGGGGAGGGTCGGCCAGGCCCCAGGGGTCCCCGTCCGACGGCGCGCCACGCGCCGCGGACCCTCACCTTGCTCGAGTTCCGTGAGAGGGAACCACCCATGTCCAAGACGGCGTACGTCCGCACCAAGCCGCATCTGAACATCGGCACGATGGGCCATGTCGACCACGGCAAGACCACCCTGACCGCCGCCATCACCAAGGTCCTCAGCGAGCGCGGCACCGGCACGTTCGTGCCCTTCGACCGCATCGACCGCGCCCCCGAGGAGGCGCAGCGCGGCATCACCATCAACATCGCCCACGTCGAGTACGAGACCGACACCCGGCACTACGCCCACGTCGACATGCCGGGCCACGCCGACTACGTCAAGAACATGGTCACCGGCGCGGCCCAACTGGACGGCGCGATCCTCGTCGTGTCCGCGCTCGACGGGATCATGCCGCAGACCGCCGAGCACGTCCTGCTCGCCCGGCAGGTCGGCGTCGACCACATCGTCGTGGCGCTCAACAAGGCGGACGCCGGGGACGAGGAGCTCACCGACCTCGTCGAGCTGGAGGTCCGCGACCTGCTGTCCGCGCACGGATACGGAGGGGACTCCGTGCCCGTCGTCCGGGTCTCCGGGCTCAGGGCGCTGGAGGGCGACCCACGGTGGACGGCGGCGATCGAGGCGCTCCTGGACGCGGTGGACACGTATGTACCGATGCCTGAGCGCTATGTCGACGCGCCCTTTCTGCTGCCCGTCGAGAACGTCCTCACGATCACAGGGCGCGGCACGGTCGTCACGGGCGCCGTCGAGCGCGGCACCGTGCGCGTCGGCGACCGGGTGGCCGTGCTCGGCGGTCACGACGCCGACGTGGAGACGGTCGTCACGGGCCTGGAGACGTTCGGCAAGCCGATGGAGTCCGCGCAGGCGGGCGACAACGTGGCGCTGCTGCTGCGCGGCGTGCCGCGCGACGCGGTCCGCCGGGGCCAGGTGGTCGCCGCCCCGGGCAGTGTCAGTCCGAGCCGTCGCTTCACCGCGCAGGTGTACGTCCTGTCCGCCCGCGAGGGCGGCCGCACGACCCCGGTGACCACGGGCTACCGGCCGCAGTTCTACATCCGCACCGCGGACGTGGTCGGCGCCGTCGACCTGGGCGACGCGGCCGTCGCCCGCCCCGGCGACACGGTGACGATGACCGTCGAGCTCGGCCGCGCGGTGCCGCTCGAGCCGGGCCTCGGCTTCGCGATCCGCGAGGGCGGCCGCACGGTGGGCGCGGGCACGGTGACGGCTGTGGACTGAGGGGGACGGGCGCCTCCGGCAGCGATCGGGGGTGGGTGCCTCCGGCGGCGGCCGGGGGTGGGTGTCTCCGGCGGCGGCCGGGGGCGGGTGTCTCTGGCGGTGGTCGGGGATGGGTGCCTCTGGCGGTGGTCGGGGATGGGTGCCTCTGGGCAGGCGGTGGCGGGTGCTTCCGTGGGGGGCGGGGTGGGTGCCTTTGCGGCGGCCGGTGGGTGCATGCCTCTGCGCGTGCGGTGGCAGGTGCCTCTGCGGGGCGTGGTGGCGAGTGCTGCTGTGCAGGCCGGGCGGGTGCCTTCGGGTGCGCGGTGGCGGGTGCTTCGGCGGGGGGCGGGGTGGGTGCCTTTGCGGCGGTCGGGGTGGGTGCATGCCTCTGCGTGTGCGGCGGCGGGTGCCTCTGCGGGGCGTGGTGGCGAGTGCTGCTGTGCAGGCCGGGCGGGTGTCTCCGGGTGCGCGGTGGCGGGTGCTTCGGCGGGGGCGGGGTGGGGGCCTCCACGGGCGCGGGGGCGGGTGTCTCCGCGGAAGCGGTGCCCGGTGCCTCCGCGGAGGCACCGGGCGGGTGCCTCTGCGCACCCGGCAGCTGGCGCCCCCGCGGAAGCCGGACCGGGTGCCCCTGCGGAAGCCGCTTCCGCAGGGGCATCCGGCCGTCGGGAGCCGGGCACAATGGTCCGGTGGACCAGCCCGCCGACGCCCCCGACCCCACGCCGATACCCGACGTCGAGCCCGAGCCCGAGCTCGCCGACGAGGCCGGCGCCGAGCCCGACCCCGGGCTCACGGACCAGCCCGACCCCGGGCTCACAGACGAGCCCGACCCCGTGCCCGTCACCCGTGCCGTCGACCACGGCACCGCCAAGCTCCTGCCCGACGTGGACCGGCCGCGTGCCTGGCTCCTCACCCTCGACGGCGCCCCGCAGTCGTACGTCGACCTGGACGCGCCCACGCACCTGGAGTTCGAGTACGCGCGCCGGCTCGCGCACGTCCTGGACACCGTGGCCGATCCCGGCCGCCCCCTCGACGCCGTCCACCTCGGCGGCGGCGCGCTCACCCTGCCCCGCTACGTCGCCGCGACCCGGCCGGGGTCACGGCAGGACGTCGTCGACGCCGACCGGGCGCTGCTCCGCCTGGTCGTCGAGAAGCTCCCGCTGCCGGACGGCTCCGGCATCTCCGTGCACGGCGCGGACGCCAGGGCCTGGCTCGAAGCGGCGCCGGACGACAGCGCCGACGTCGTCGTGGGCGACGTCTTCGGCGGCTCACGGGTGCCCGCGCACTTGACGTCGGACGTGTACGCGCGCGCTGTCGACCGCGTGCTGCGCGCCGACGGGACCTACGCGGGCAACCTCGCGGACGGCCGGCCCTTCACGTTCCTGCGCTGCCAACTGGCCACGTTCGCCGAGCGCTTCGAAGAGCTCGCGCTGATCGCCGAGCCCGCCCTGCTGCGCGGCCGCCGCTTCGGCAACGCCGTCCTGCTCGCCTCGCACGTCCCCCTCGACATCGACGCCCTCGTACGACGCGTCGCCGCCGACGCCTTCCCCGCACGCGTGGTGCACGGCGCCGCGCTGCGCGGGTTCATCGGCGACGCGGCACCGGTGCGGGACGCGGACGCCGTCGCGTCGCCGAAGCCGCCGGACGGGGCGTTCAGCGTCGGCTGACCGGGCCCGGCTCAGCCGGACGCCCGCTGAGCCGGCTCCTCGACCGCCGTCGCCCCGGCCGCGCCCCGCGAGGCGACGACCTCCTTCGACCGCCGCGTGAGATTGCGTACGTCCGGCACGAACAGCACCGCGGCCGTCACCACGACCACGAGCGCCGCGCACCCCCACAGCGACTGCGACCGCCCGATGGCCTCCTCGGCGGGACCGGCGAGCGCCGTCGCGAGCGGCACCATCGCGATCGAGCCGAACCAGTCGTACGCGGCGACACGCGACAGCTTCTCCTCCGGGATCTCCTGGTGCATGACCGTCATCCAGGAGACGCCGAACACCTCCACCGCCACCCCGCTGACGAACATCACCGCGGCGAGGCCCGCCACCGGCAGCGGTACCGCGAGCGCCGCGGACGGGGCGGCGAGCGGGAAGACGCACAGCGTGCCCGCGAGCAGCGGGCGCCGCGGCTTCCAGCGCATCATCAGGAGCGCGCCGCCGACCGTGCCCGCGCCGAACGCGCCGAGCGCGAGGCCCCACGGCCCCGCGCCGCCGAGCTCGTCCTCGGCGACCAGCGGCCCGAAGACCGACTCGGCCGCGCCCACGACGGCCACGACCACCGAGAACTGCGCGACGATCGCCCACAGCCAGGTGCGCCCGGTGAACTCCCGCCAGCCGTCCCGCAGGTCGGACAGGAGGCCGCCGCCGGGCTCGCGCGCCGGTATGTGGCTGACGTCGAGGAAGGCCCGCAGCGAACCCGCGACGGCGAACGCCACCGCGTCCACGGCGAGCACCCAGCCGGGCCCGATCACCGCGACGAGAAGACCGCCGAGCGCGGCGCCGCCGAGGCCCGCGCCCTGCATCGCCATCCGGTAGAGGGCGAAGGCGCGGCCCGCCTGTTCGCCGCTGACGGACGACAGGAGCATGCCCTCCGACGCGGGCCCGAAGAAGGCCTGGCCGGTGCCGCCGAGCGCGGTGAGGAGCATCATCTGCCACAGCTGCGGGTCACCGGCGAGGACGACGGCCGCGAAGGCCGCCTGGGACAGGCAGTTGAGGCTGTTGGCGGCCACCATCACGTGGTGGCGCGGCAGCCGGTCGGCCACCGCGCCGCCGATGAGCAGGAACAGCACGAGCGGCAGCGTCCGCGCCGCCGCCACGAGCCCCACGTCGCCGCCGTCCCCGCCCGCGTCGAGCACCGCGAACGCCGCCGCGATCAGCGCGCCGTGGCCACCCAGGTTCGTGACGAACGCGGCGGCGGTGAGCAGGGTGTAGTTGCGCCCGGCCCAGGACGGACGGCGGGAGGCGGCGGGAGAAGTCACCTGCGGACTATCCCCGGGCCGCCCCCGCCTTGCCAAACCGATTCTTCGGCGGCCGCCCCACCGATGCGGCGGAGACGGGCGCCGCGGCTCAGGACTCCTCGGGGTCGCCGTGCAGCCGGACCGTGGCGAGGATCTTCTTCATCTGCGCGTCGGAGATCTCCCCCTTCACGCCCTTGGGGCCCTGCAGCGTCCACGCCACGTAGTCACCCGACGCGTTCTTGAACGCGAACGAGGTGGCCTTGCCGTTCGCGTCGCACTTGCCCGAGCCGGGGTCGCCGACCGAGTACGTCGTGGTCACGCTGCCCTTGACGCCGGCCTTGGTGGTGTACGACTCGGTCTTGCCGATCTTGATCCGCTTCTTGTCGGCCTTCTTCTGGCCCGTGTAGCCGCCGAAGACCCACCACGCCGAGTCGTTGCGGGAGACGTCCTTGGTGTTCTTGGCGCCGTTCTGGCCCTTGGTGCCGACGGCGGCGAGGTACTTGTCGCTCTTCTGCCCGTCCTTGTCGTCGTCGGACGAGCACCACTTCTCCTTGAAGACGGCGGGCGCGGAGAAGACGATCAGCGGCTTGGTCCCGTCGCCCTTCTCGTCCTCGAAGCCCATGATCGTGTCCGGGGACTTCACCACCCAGTCCGACGGCACGTCGAAGGCGGTGCCCCACTTGGGGTTCACGACGACCTGCCAGCCGGGAACGGTCGGCTTCGGGTCGCCGCCCGTGCCGCGCGGGTTGTCGTCGTCCGACGGCTTGGGGCTCGGCTTCTTGGTGGCGGACTTGCTCGGCTTGGACGCGGCCTTGTCCGACTCGTCGCCGTCGCCGCCGAGGACCAGGAAGCCGGTCACGCCCGCGGCGACGACCACGGCGCCCGCCGCGACGATGGCCGTGATCTTCGTCCGGTTGCCGCCGCCGTTGCCGCCACCGCCGCCGCTGCTGCCGCCCATGTCCGGGCCGCCGGGCTGCGGCGCCCCCAGCGGAACGGTCGGCGCGCCCCACTGTTGCTGCCCGCCCGGCTGCGGCCCCGCGGGCTGCTGGTACGGGTTCGGCTGCTGGTAGCCGGGCTGCTGGTACGGGTTGGGCTGCTGGTAACCCGGCTGCTGATACGGGTTAGGAGTCTGGTCCTGCGGGTTCTGCGCGCCCCCGGGCGGCTGCTGTTCTGGCCACATGGCGAGTAACCATAGAGGGGCCGGGGGCCCGGCTGCCACGCCCGGTCGAGAGGCGGACGGGCACCGGACCCGGGCTCGTACCAAGCGGTGACGAACTCGTGAAGATTTGACGTGGGCCGGTCACGATGACGGCTCAGTCCGCCGTCGGCTCCCCGTGCAGCCGTACCGTGCTCAGGATCTTCATGATGGTCTCGGTCGGTATCTCCTCCTTGACGCCCTTGGCGCCGTAGAGGTTCCACGACACGAAGTCGCCCGCCGAGTTCTTGAAGCCGAAGGAGATCGCCTTGCCGTCGGACGCGCACTTGCCCTTCTGGGGCGTGTTCGTGGAGCGGGCCCAGGCGATGCTGCCCTTGACGCCGGCCTTGGTGGTGTAGGGCTTGGCCTTCCGGTCGAAGTCGAAGCTCTTCTTGTCCGGCTGGGTGTAGCCGCCGTAGACCCACCAGCCGACGGTGTTCACCGCGACCTGTCCGGTGTTCTTCGCGCCCTGCGCGCCCTTGGTCCCGGTGCCGCCGAGCTCGTAGTCCTCGAAGCGCCCGTCCTTGTCGTCGTCGGACGTGCACCACTTCGGCTTGAAGAACGCCGGGGAGCCCATGGCGGCGATAGGTTCGCCGGTCTTGTGGTCCTCGATGTTGATCGCGTGCCCCGGGCCCTGGACCTCCCAGTCCGGCGGCACGTCGAAGGCGGTGCCCCACTTGGGGTTCACGACGACCTGCCAGCCGGGGATGGTCGGCTTCGGGTCGTTGTCCGTGCCGCGGTCGCTGTCGTCGCCGTCGTCCGTGCTGGGGGACGGCTTCTTGGTGGGCGCCTTCGGCGGGGACGCCTTGTCGTCCTTGTCGCCGCCGAGGACCAGGAAGCCGGTCACGCCCGCGGCGACGACCACGGCGGCGGCCGCGGCGATGGCGATGAACTTGACCTTGTTCCCGCCGCCGTTGCCACCGCCTCCGTTCCCGGCGGGGCCGGCAGGACCTGCGGGACCGGCCGGTCCTGTCGGCTGCTGAGGCGTGCCCATGGGTGCCGTCGGGGCGCTCCACTGGCCCTGCTGGCCTGTGCCCGCCTGTTGGTACGGGCCGGGCTGCTGATATCCCGGCTGCTGGTACGGGTTGGGCTGCTGGTACCCCGGCTGCTGGTACGGATTCTGGTCCTGCGGGTTCATGGCGGACAACCATACGGCCCGGTCCGCGGGCGCTCGCAGGGATGTCCGGCCCGGACGAAGCCCGTGGGGATTGCGTGCGAGTTGGGCGGAAGGGGCGCGTTGTGCCGTGTTGTTCCGTCCGTCGGGAGCGCGGCTCTGGCCAAGGTTTCTACTCGCGGGTAACCTCGCGGTCATGAGCGCAGACCAGCAGTCGATCGGCGACATGCTCGCCGCCACCGTGCCGATGGCCCGGACCCTCAAGCTCGAGTTCATCGAGACCACGCCCGAGCGGGCCGTGGTGGCCCTGCCCGACCAGAGCGAGTACCACAACCACGTGGGCGGGCCGCACGCCGGCGCCATGTTCACGCTCGGCGAGTCCGCGAGCGGTGCCATCGTGCTCGCCGCCTTCGGCGCGCAGCTCTCCCGGGCGGTGCCGCTCGCGGTCCGCGCCGACATCGCGTACAAGAAGCTCGCGATGGGGCCGGTGACGGCCACCGCGACGCTGGGCCGCCCCGTCGCCGACGTGGTCGCCGAGCTCGACGCGGGCGAGCGGCCGGAGTTCCCCGTGGCCATCGCGATCACGCGCGCAGATGGCGCCGTCACCGGCGAGATGTCCGTGACGTGGACGCTGCGCCCGAACGACCCGAAGTGACCGCGCCGCTCGCCTGAGCGTCCGCGCGCGGACCGAGCGCCGTGCACGGGCCGGCCGTCCGTACGTGGCCTGCCCGTCCGTACGCGGACTGAGTACCCGTACTCAGGCGGGCGCGCCGCCGTGCCGTGAGCATGGTGGGCATGAACCTGCCGACCGCGCCGCCCGCCGTCGACGCCAGTGTCCGCGCCCGGGCCGGTCTCGGGGCCGACCTGGGGGCGGCCGTCGGGCTTCTGGTGCTCGAAGGGATCCTCCTCGCCGCCGACTTGGGCGCCTGGTTCCTGTCCGGCGTCTCCCTGGACCCCGAGGAGGGTTTCCACCCCGACCCGCTCGGCGGCTATCTCGTCTTCGCCGGGGTGGTCGGGCTCCTCGCCGCCCTCGCGGCGGTCGTCGGCTTCCGCTCCCGGGCCGTGGTGGCCACCTGGAGCCAGGGCTTCGCGGTGGTCGTGATCGCCGTCGCGCTCGTCGGCGTCGTGTCCGCCCAGCGGCCCGAGGAGCGGCCCGAGGCCCCGGCGTCGGAGTGGTCCGGGCAGGTGGGGTGCCGCAGCGGCGGCGACAGCCACGAGTGCGCGGGCACCGGAGGATGACGCCCCGGCGGGAGGCGGCGCCGACGGGAGGCGGTCACGGGCCGTGCGCGGCCGACGGGTAGGCTGCCCCGACGTGCGCGCCCAAGGCGCGCCGGATCGGCCGGATCGGCACCAGCTCAGCGGAAGGAACCGGGTTGCACGTCCAGGAGTGGCTGGAGAACGTACCGGCCGTCAGCGTCTACGCACTCGTCGGACTCGTCATCGGCCTGGAGTCCCTCGGCATTCCGCTCCCCGGTGAGATCGTCCTCGTCTCCGCCGCGCTCCTGTCGTCCCAGCACGGCGACGTGAACCCGGTGGTCCTCGGCGCCTGCGCCACCGCGGGCGCGGTGATCGGCGACTCCATCGGGTACGCCATCGGGCGCAAGGGCGGCAGGCCACTGCTCGCCTGGCTGGAACGGAAGTTCCCCAAGCACTTCAGCGCCGCGAACGTCGGCAGCGCCGAGCGGTCCTTCCAGAAGTGGGGCATGTGGGCGGTCTTCTTCGGCCGCTTCGTCGCGCTGCTCCGCATCTTCGCGGGGCCGCTCGCGGGCGTCCTGCGCATGCCGTACTGGAAGTTCTTCATCGCCAACGTCCTCGGCGGCATCGTCTGGGCGGGCGGCACCACCGCCGTCATCTACTACATCGGCGTGGTCGCGGAGGACTGGCTCAAGCGCTTCTCGTACGTCGGTCTCGGCATCGCCGTGCTGATCGGCATCGGCTCGATGCTGCTCGTCAAGCGGCGGGCGAAGAAGGCGGCCGAGGAACACGCGGCGGCCGGGGGCGGCGCCGCGGTCCCGAACCCGGCGAACCCCGCGAACCCGACGGACTCGGCGGCATCGGGGAAGACGGCCGAAGCGGAGCCCGTCCCGGCCGCCGACTGAGCACGCCCTGAGGTCCTAAGATCCTGAGGCCCCGAGGCCTTTCGGGGCCTCAGGA
>NZ_JBHYJH010000211.1:0-13323 GCF_042740445.1 Streptomyces sp. NPDC059003
GCCTTGGTGTCCGCGCGGACACCAAGGCCGATCCCGTTTGCCGCCTCCCGCTCACCGCCGTACGAACGTGTCCACCGCCGTGTCGAAGTGCCGCCGCGCCTCCTTGGCCCGCGGCACCGGGCCCGACACCCACACCTCGTATCCGCGGCCGCCCTCGTCCCAGCGCAGGTCGAACGTGCGCCGGGTGCCCTGGGTGTACTGCCACAGGGCGGCGGGGCGGCCGTTGCGCGTGGTCTCGGTGACCTCGCCCGCGCGGTAGCCGGGCTGGCGCTCCGGGCCCTCGGCGTCGGCGCGGCGCTGCGCGGCCAGCGGACCGCCCGGCCGCGGAGCCGCCGCCGCGACGCCGACGCGGAAGGCGCCGTCCGGCGAGGTGTAGAGGGTGCGAGGACCGTCCGTACCGCGCGCGTAGCCCCGCGGCACGGCGAGGGCGAAGCCGCGCGGGTCCTTGGCGAGCCGGTAGCCGCGCGGCACGTCCGGGGTCGCGGGGCCCAGGGTGTCGGGGGTCTTGGTGACCGTGGACGTGGCCGTCGAGGTGGCGGTGGACGTGGCCGTCGCGGTCGGCTCGGTGCGCGGGTCCGCCGTGCCCTGCGACGCCGAGCTCGGCCGCGTACCGCCACCGTCGCCGTCGCGCCCGAGCAGCAGGGCCGCGGCCGACACCGCGCCGCCCGCGACGGCCGCGACGAGGACGGCGGCGATCAGGACGGCCCGGCCCTGACGGGGATTCAGGGGGCGCGGGCGGTGGAGCCGTCCACCGGGGCCCGGGCCGAGGCCGGACACGTCGGCCGTGGCGGACGCGTCGGACAAGGAGTTCGGGAGCAGGGGCAGATCACGTGGCGGGCGCCGCGGACGCAGCGCCGGACGCGGCAGCACGGCGCCCGCCCGGTCCCCGGGCAGCCTCGGCATGGTCCCCGTCGCCATGTACGTACGCAGCAGCCGCTCCGCCTGCGTCGCGTCGAGCCGCCGCTCGGGGTCCCGGTCGAGGAGGCCGAGGACCAGCGGCGCGAGGGGCGCGGCGGCGGGCGGCGGGCGTATCTCGTCGAAGACCACGGCGTGCAGCACCCCGCCGATCGAGTCGCGCCGGAACGGCGACTCGCCGCTGACCGCCGCGACCAGCAGCGCCCCGAGCGACCACAGGTCGGACGCGGGCCCGGTGCGCTCGCCCGACATGCGCTCGGGCGCGGTGTACTCGGGCGAGCCGACGAACGACTCGCCCTCGGTGAGCGTCGTCGCGCCCGACACCCGCGCGATGCCGAAGTCCGTGAGCACGACGCGGCCCGTGGCCTCCTCGATGAGGACGTTCGCGGGCTTCAGATCGCGGTGCAGGACCCCCGCCGCGTGCGCGGCGCGCAGCGCGCCGAGCAGGTCGAGGCCGACGCGGGCGGCGGCGTGCGGGCCGAGCGGCCCGGCCCTGCCGATGCGCTCGGCGAGGGAGCCGCCGTCGATGAACTCCATGACGATGTACGGGCGTTCGTCGTGCACGACCACGTCGTGCACCACGATGATGTGCGGGTGCCGCAGCTGCGCGACCGCCCGCGCCTCGCGCAGCGTCCGCTCGCGGTGGCGCGCGGCCTCCTCGTCGGAGAGCGCCTCGTCGACCGCGAGCTCCTTGACGGCGACGCGGCGGCCGAGGAGCTGGTCGGTCGCGCGCCAGACGACACCCATGCCGCCCCGGCCGAGGCGCGCCTCCAGGCGGTAACGGCCCGCGATCACACGGGTGTTGTCACCCAGGATCCCCATGCGGCCATCATGCCCCACAGGTAAGGTCACGGATCCGATCGGCGCTGGTGGGACCCCGGAACGGCCAGTTCAAGCCTATGGGGACACGGGCCTTTCGGCGGCGCGGGCGTCCGGGACGCGGGGGCGTCAGCCGTGCCAGCCGCGCAGCACCGCGTCGAACTGCGACCGCGTCTTGTCCCAGCTCTCCTCGGGCCCCGACATGTAGATCATGTACTCGACGCCCTCGCGGCTGACGTACCCCTGCTCGATGGCGCGCCGCGGGCCCCTCGTCGTGTCGCTCGCACCGGCCGTCCAGCTGAACTCCCACAGAGCGCCGGGCCGGTCCCGGAACGAGTTGGAGTTCAAGTGCAGACGGCGGTACTTGGGCAGGTCGCTGACCTGCTTCTCCAGGTCGAGCTGGTGGGCGTAGGGCGTGTCGAAGTCCGGGCTGCGGTCAACGCTGATGCGCACGAAGTGGCGGCCGTTGTCCGGCGTGTAGTCGATCTGGCTGCCGTCCACGCGGCGCGTCCAGCCCTTGGGCAGCATCAGGCTGAAGCCCTCCACGTCGCGCACGCGCACCCAGTCGGCGGGGATGCCGCCGACGAGCTCGCCGTCGTCCTTGCCCTTCTTCTGTCCGGTCCCCTTGTCACCGCCCGTGCCGGCCTGTGTGTTCTTGTCGCTGTCGCCGCCCATGGACAGGTACGCGAACGCGCCACCGCCGCCGAGCAGCGCGGCCGCGACGACCAGCGCGACGACCCGCGGCATCCGGCGCCTGACCGGCCGTCCCGCGTACGGGCCGTGGTCCGCGGTCGCCGTGGCCGTCTGCGTGGGGGGCGTGCCGTACGGGACGCTCGGCGCGGCCTGGGGGTGCGGGCCCTGCGGGTGCTGCGGGCCCGAGTGCTGGGCGTGCTGGGGCGGCTGGGGCGGCCGCTGGTCGGTCCGCGTCGGCACGTACGCCTGCGCGGTGCTCGGCCGCCGTCCCTCCGCCGCCTCCGCGAGCATCTGCTCGGCCTCGTCCGGGTCGGGGCGAGTGGCCGGATCCTTGCGCAGCAGGGCCGCGATGACGGGGCCGAGCGGGCCCGCGTGGGCGGGCGGCGTGGGCTCCTCGGTGACCACGGCCTGCATGGTGCCGAGCGGCGAGGTGCGCCGGAACGGCGAGTTGCCCTCGACCGCCGTGTAGAGCGTGGCGCCGAGCGCCCACAGGTCGGCCGCAGGACCCGGGTCCTTGCCGCTGACCCGCTCGGGCGCCAGGTAGTCGACGGAGCCCACGACCTCGCCGGTGCGCGTGATGGTCGCGTCGCCCTCGATCGCGGCGATCCCGAAGTCGGTGAGCAGGACGCGCCCGTCGTCGGAGAGGAGCACGTTGCCCGGCTTGATGTCGCGGTGCAGGACCCCGGCGGTGTGCGCGGCGCGCAGGGCCCGCAGCACCCACAGGCCGATCCGGGCGGCCTCGCGCGCCTCGACGCGGCCCTGGTCCCGGACGGCGTCCGCGAGCGAGCGGCCCTCGACCAGCTCCATCACGATCCACGGCCGGTCGTCGTACTCCAGGACGTCGTGCACGGTGACGACGGCCGAGTGGTTGATCTGGGCCTGGGCGCGCGCCTCCGTCTGCGTACGCGTGAGGAGCACCGCGCGCTCGGCCTCCTGCACCCACTGTGCGGCCGTCAGTTCCTTGACGGCGACGGCACGGTGCAGCACCTCGTCCCGCGCGCGCCAGACCCGCCCCATGCCTCCGGTGCCGATGGACTCACCGAGCCGGTAGCGGCCGGCGAGGAGCAGGCCCTGCATCTGATTCACGTTCCCCCGCAGTTGGTCTTGACAGGGCCCAGACTGTTGACAGTGCCAAGGTTAAGGATGCATGGGGAAACGGGGAACGGCCGGGGGTCCTGAGAGACCGCACTGTGACGGAGGTGCACCCGGTTTCCCCGCGTACGGAGCGGTCGCTTCCGGTTAGTCGGGGTCCTGGTCCGGGGCCGCGGCGAGGTCAGCCGGCGACCCGGTACGACTTCGACGCCTGCTCGTACAGCCGGTCCACCTCGTCCCGCTCGGCCTCGGGCCCGCGCACCTGCACCACGTGGTACTTGCCGCCCACGACCATCGCGAGATTGCGCACGAAGACCTCGGTGCCGTCGGTGGCCTGCCAGGTGAACTGGCCCTCGGCCATGGCCCGCCCGCCCACGTCGACGCGGCGCATCCCGCTGGACGTGGCCCAGGAGGAGTCGCGGAACGGCTGGAGTTCGCGCTCGCCCTCCTTCTGGTACTTCATCGGGTCCGTGCCGTAGTCCCCGGTGCTGTCCCGGCCCGGCACGACGAGCAGCTCGAACTTGCCGTGCGTGTACAGGACCTGGCCGCGGCCGTTCACCTGCTGCCTGCTCCAGCCGTTGGCCACGGCGACCCGGAAGCCCTCCTCGTCCTTGCGCACCGTGAAGCCGGGCGCCAGGTCGGCGTCGGTGGTCTGCGGCTCCTGCGAAGCGGGCGACTCTTCCGGGGACTTCCCCGGCCCGCCCTTCTCGCCGTCGTCGGGCTTGTCCTTCTCATCGTCCTTGCCGCCGGTGCCGGGGCGGGCCTCGTCCGGCGCGGGGCTCACCTCACCGGCGTTCCCGGTGCCGCCCGCGCCGTCGCTTCTCTCCGCCTTGGGCATGAACGCCATCGCGTACACGACGGCCGCCACGAGGCCCGCGAGGATGACGATGAGCAGCGTCCGGCCGAGCGAGCGCGGCCCGCGCGCGGGCCGTGGCGCGCGCTCCGGGCGCGGCGCCTTCACCGGCTTCGTGTCCCGGGCGCGCTCGCGGGCGCTCTCCCGGCCGCGCTTGTGTCTGCCGTGCCCGTTCCCGGTGGGGACCGGCGCCGGGGGGCGGCGCTTGCGCACGACCTCGCCGCGGCGGCGTACGACGGGCAGCCTGCCGCCGTCGTACGGCGGGGCCGGGACCACGTGCACCCCGGCGTCCGGCTCGGGCGCGGACCGCACCAACGACCGCAGCCAGCCGCTCAGTTCCTCGAAGTCGATCCGGTCGGTCGGGTCCTGGCGCAGCAGCGACTCGACGACCGGCCGCAGCGGCCCGCACTCCTCCGCGAACGCGGGCGGCTCCGCGCACACCAGCTGGACGAGCTCGGCGGTGCTGTCCTCCGGGTACGGGGCGTGGCCCTGGACGGCGCGGAAGAGGAGCGCGCCGAGCGCCCACAGGTCGGTGGCGGGGCCGATGGGCGCGGCCAGCTGCCAGTTCTCGTGCACGGGCCCGGCCTGTTCGGGCGCCCAGCGCTCGGTGACCGCGCCGACGACGGTCATCCGCGCGTGCCGGGCGCGCTCGGCGGCGAGGGCGGTGGTGGGGCCACGGCGGGGCCTGCGCTCCTGCGGCTCGCCCCAGCCGCCGTCGTACCCGTGGCCTTCGCTCCCGACGCCTTCGCTCTCGACGCCGTCGCTTTCGACGCTGTTGCCTTCGGGGGCGGGGGCGGGGGCTGCGGGGGCCTTGGTCAGGTCGGGTGCGGGGTGGCGCTGGATCTCGCTCCGGGGCTGGATCTGGCCCCGGCCCTGGGCGGGAAGTCCGTGCTGCGTGCCGCGCTCGGCGTGGGTGCCGCGCTCCGCGTGGGTGCCCTCGGCCAGGGCGCGCTCGGCCAGGGTGCGGGGTGCGGTGGGCGCGGGCGCGGCCTGGGCGGGGACGCCGCCGCGCGGTACCGCCCCGTGCCACGGCTTCTTCTCCCGGCCGTTGCCCCGGACCCCGTACGGGTCGGAGATCCGCCCGACGGCGCCGCCCGAACCCTCCGGACCACCGGAGCTGTGGGACCCCTCCCCCATCTCGGGCGCGGTGTCCAGGTCGACGTCCGCCCCGCTCACCCGGGCCGCGGCCCGTGCCGCGCCCGCCCGGTACGCGGCGATCGCCCCGGCCCGCGCCGCCCGCGGATCGTGCTCGACCCCGCCGTAGGGCTCCGCGCCGCTGCCGTATGGCTCGGCACCGCCGTACGAACCCGTGTCGCCGTACGCGTCCGGCTCCTCGTACGAGTCCGTGTCGCCGTACGCATCCCGGCCCGCGTGCGGCTCGGGCTCCGCGTCCCCGTACGGATCCTGCTCCCCGTACGGATCCGTCTCCCCGTACGCCTCCGGGTCGCCGGAACCGCCGTACCGCTCGCCCTCGTCCGGCCCCTCGGCCTCGATGCCGCCGTCGGAACCGGCCGCGGCGCCCGGATCGGCCGTGAAGCCCGAGAAGTCGTCCTCCTCGGGGCGCGGGTCGTACCCGCACAGCGCCTCTTCCGCCGCGCCCGCCGCGAGGCCCGTGAGCAGCACGCGCCCGTCGTCGCAGACGAGCACCGTGCGCGCGGTGATGTTCCGGTGGACCCAGCCGTGCGCGTGCAGGACGCGCAGCGCCGTCACGACGTCGGCGGCGACCTCCGCCGCCCGGAACGGGTTCAGCGGCTTGTCCGCGAGCAGCGCCGCCAGCGGCCGGGCCGCGACCAGCTCGCTGACGATCCACAGCGAACCGTCCTCCGCGAACACGTCGAAGACCTGGTCGAGGCGCGGGTGGTCGGGGATGCGGGCGGCGGCCTGCGCGGCCTCTATGGCCCTGCGCACCGCCGGGTCGCTGGGCCTGCGCGTGGCCCGCGACGCGGGACGCCGCGCGCCCCGGCCCGAGGACCTGCCCGCGCTCCTGAAGCCGTCGGGCAGCCCGCCCGGCAGCACATCGCTCAGGTCGCCGTCGCCGAAACCCTCGTCGCCGACGACCTCCGCCTCGACGACCTCGGGCAACGGCACCTGCCTGACCAGGACTTCCTGGCCGCTGTAGGTGTCGAAGGCGCGGGTCTCCGCGAGTTCGTACTCATCGGCCGGCGGCAGCGGCAGGCGGTAGCGGTCGGCGAGTACCCGTCCCGCATAGTCGTCCACGATGCCTCCCCCAACCGCCCGGTGGTCAATTCCGTTCGTTTTACGGCTCGTTGCGGCTGCTTACCCTCCGCAAGCACTCACGATACGTCCCCCGACCGGACCGTAATGAGGGGTTGCCGGATCTCACACCGTCACTTCTTGGGCTCGAACGTGCGCGTGAACGTCCGCCACGTGGCCTTGCGCCGGTCGCCGTCCCAGTCGTCCGCCTTCGCCGTGTACATCAGGCCGTAGCCGAGGCCGCCGTTGACCACGAAGCCGCGGTCCACCGAGCGGAACTTGGTGCCGCCGTCCACGTAGGTGAACTCCCAGTCGGCCGTGAGCCAGCCGCGGAAGTCCACCTTCTCTATGCGGATCCGCTTGTACTGGGCCCGGCGCATGCCCGACTCCTGGTTCTTCCAGTCCGCCACCGGGTTGTCCTTGGGCGCGGTCGTCCAGCCGACGAGCAGCTTCTGGCCGTCCGGCCCGGTGAAGCGGGCGCCCGCGCGGTCCGTCGACCCGAACTTCCAGCCCTTGGGCAGGCCGATCGAGAAGCCCTGCGGGTGCTTGTACGTCTCCTCGGCGCCGTCGTCGCTCGGCTTGTCCTTGCCCTTGTCGTCCCCGCCGATGGGCGCGCCCTGCCCCGCGTCGTCGTCCTTGCCGGAGTCCTGCCCCTCGCCCTTGCCCTGGTCGCCCTTGGCGTCGTCCTTGCCGGCGCCGGACCCGCTCCCGTCCTTGCCGGAGTCCTTGCCCTTGCCGTCGCCGCCGGCGGTCGCACCACTGGAGGAGGACTTGTCCTGGCTGCCCTTGGCTCCCTTGTCGCCATCGCCGCCGCTGAGCGCGAAGGCGAGGACCGTGCCGAGCACGGCGAGCACGACGACCACCGCGATGATCACGAGGGTGCGCCGCGGCACGACGTCCGTGAGCGGGGCTCTGGGCGGCGGCGCGGGCGGCCCGGACGGGACGCCGTGCGCGGTGCCGAGCGGGGGGTTGGGCGGAGCGCTCGGCGGGGTGCCGGGCTGCGCGGGGATGCGCGGGGCGGGTGGGGTGCTCGGGCTTCCGGCCGCGGGGGTGGAGCTCAGGCCGGGTCCGGCCGCCGCGGCTCCGGCCCCGGCTCCCGTGGCGGCCGCGGTCCCGCGTCCGGCGCCGTCGGTACCGGCGGCACGGTCGGCGTCGCCCGCGGCCTTCCGGTCCCCCGCGCCGAGCGCCCCGCCCGCCGTCCCGGCAGCGGTCGCACCGGCGGTCCCGGCAGTCCCGGTGAGCCCCGTGAGTCCGGTGGTCCGGCCGGTCCCGGCCGAGGTGCCCTTCGCGGCGGCACCGCTGTCGGCACCGCCCGGGGTGGCGCCGCCGACCGCGGTGCCGCCCGTCGTGCCCCCGCGCGTCGCCGCACTAGCCGCCGCGCCGCCCGCCGCCGCGCCACCTGCCGTCACCCCGGCCCCGGCGCTCCGGGACGTCGTCGCCGCGGCCGCCTTCTTGCGCACCGAGCGGAACGCGCCCTTCAGCCGCTCGGCCGCCTCCTCACCCTTGCGGCCCTCACCCTTACGGCCGCCGGACGAGCCGGGACCCGGCGCCTGCGGGGGCACGGGCGGCAGCGGCACGACCTTCGTCGCCTCCACCGGCTCCACGTGCCCGTGGTCCTCCGGGGTGTCCGGGCCGTTGACGACGTCGAGGAGCAGCGCCCGCGCGCCCGCGTCGTCGAGCCGCTGCTCGGGGTCCTTGGCGAGCAGGCCGTAGATGACCTTCTCCAGCAACGGACCCGCGTTCTCCGGCGGTTCGACCGCCTCGGTCATCACGGCGGTGAGCGTCGCGATGGCCGAGCCCTTGTCGTACGGAGGCACGCCCTCCACGGCCGCGTACAGCAGGCCGCCGAGCGACCACAGGTCGGCCGCGGGGCCCGGCTTGTGCCCGCGCGCCCGCTCCGGCGAGATGTACGAAGGGGCGCCGACGAGCATGCCCGTCGACGTGATCGACGGGTCGCCCTCGACCTGGGCGATGCCGAAGTCCGTCAGGACGACGCGCCCGTCCTCGGCGATCAGCACGTTGGACGGCTTCACGTCGCGGTGCAGGATGCCCTCGCGGTGCGCCGAGCGCAGCACGTCGAGCACGGCGAGGCCGACCTCGGCCGCGCGTCTCGGCGTGAGCAGCCCGTCCTCGCGGACGGCCTCGGCGAGGGACTTGCCCTCGACGAGCTCCATCACGATCCACGGCCGGTCGTCCTCGTCGACCACGTCGAAGACCGTCACGGCGCTGGTGTTGCGGATGCGCGCGATCGCCTTCGCCTCGCGCAGCGTGCGCGTGATGAGCCGCCGCTTCTCCTCCTCGTCGATGCTCGACGGGAAGCGCAGCTCCTTCACCGCGACCGTGCGGCCGAGCGTCTCGTCCTTCGCCCGCCAGACCGTGCCCATGCCGCCACGGCCGAGCACGTCACCGAGCCGGTACCGGCCCGCGAGGAGACGCGCGCTCTGATCCTGACGGGCTCCGCCCGTCTGCTCCGCCTCCGACATGCGTCCCCTCAACTACCCGCACAACCCGCCCTGACAGAGCCCCCATTGTCCCTCACCCGGGGACCGGTCAACGCCGCGGGTCCGATGTCCCACATGGTGGACTTCCCGGCCGAGCGAACCCGGCGCACCACCCCAAACCCCCCTGTCCATACCCCCCTTGGTCGCCCTCCTCCGGTCAAACCGCCTTATCCTGGCGTGTCTCTCCTTGACAACTTCCCGACAAGACCTCTACAGACAGGACTTCTGCGGACGGATCCCCCGGAGACGGACCCCCAGCCGAAGCCCCCCTGCCCCAGCACTCCAGCCCCCCAGCCACCCACAGGCGCAGCCCTACAGCGGCACGATGTCCGGCGCCCCGAGCCGGGCCGCGTCCGCCGTCAGGTCGTCCGGCTGGCGCTGGGACTCGCGCTCGGCCTCCACCCGCTTCTCGTAGTGCTGGACCTCGCGCTCGATCTGGTCCTTGTCCCAGCCCAGCACCGGCGCCATCAGCTCCGCGCACTCGCGGGCGCTGCGCGTGCCCCGGTCGAAGGTCTCGATGGAGATGCGGGTGCGCCGCGTGAGCACGTCGTCCAGGTGCCGGGCGCCCTCGTGCGACGCGGCGTAGACCACCTCGGCGCGCAGGTAGTCGTCGGCGGCGGCCAGCGGCGCGCCGAGGGCCGGGTCGGCCTCGACCAGCTCCAGGACCTCCTCCGCCAGCGAGCCGTACCGGTTCAACAGGTGCTCCACGCGGACCACATGGAGGCCCGTGCGCGCCGCGATGCCCGCGCGGGCGTTCCACAGCGCCCGGTACCCCTCGGCGCCGACCAGGGGGATGTCCTCCGTGACGCAGTCCGCGACCCGCTGGTCCAGGCCGTGCACCGCCTCGTCCACGGCGTCCTTGGCCATGACGCGGTACGTCGTGTACTTGCCGCCCGCGATGACGACCAGGCCGGGGGCGGGGTGGGCGACCGTGTGCTCGCGGGAGAGCTTGCTCGTGGCGTCCGACTCCCCGGCGAGCAGCGGGCGCAGGCCCGCGTACACCCCCTGGACGTCGTCGCGGGAGAGCGGGACCGCGAGCACCGAGTTCACATGCTCGAGCAGGTAGTCGATGTCCGCGCTGGAGGCCGCGGGGTGGGCCTTGTCCAGGTCCCAGTCGGTGTCGGTGGTCCCGACGATCCAGTGCCTGCCCCAGGGGATGACGAACAGGACGCTCTTCTCCGTGCGCAGGATCAGGCCCGTCGTCGAGCTGATCCGGTCCTTCGGTACGACCAAATGGATGCCCTTGGAGGCGCGGACGTGGAACTGGCCGCGCTCGCCGACCATCGCCTGGGTGTCGTCCGTCCACACGCCGGTCGCGTTCACGATCTGCTTGGCGCGGATCTCGTACTCCCCGCCCGCCTCGACGTCCTGCACGCGGGCGCCGACGACGCGCTCGCCCTCGCGCAGGAAGCCGGTCACCCGCGCGCGGTTGGCCGTCTTCGCCCCGTACGCCGCCGCCGTGCGGACGAGGGTGGCGACATAGCGGGCGTCGTCCATCTGCGCGTCGTAGTACTGCAGGGCCCCGACCAGCGCGTCCTTCTTCAGGCAGGGGGCCACACGCAGGGCGTGACGCCGGGTCAGGTGGCGGTGGACGGGCAGGCCGCGGCCGTGGCCCCTGGCCATCGACATCGCGTCGTACAACGCGACGCCCGAGCCCGCGTACACCCGCTCCCAGGCCTTGTGCTGCAAGGGGTAGAGGAACGGCACCGGCTTCACCAGGTGCGGGGCGAGCCGCTCAAGGAGCAGACCGCGCTCCTTCAGGGCCTCTCTGACCAGGGCGAAGTCCAGCATCTCCAGATAGCGCAGGCCGCCGTGGATCAGCTTGCTCGACCGGCTCGACGTGCCCGACGCCCAGTCCCTCGCCTCGACCAGGCCCGTGGACAGGCCGCGCGTGACCGCGTCGAGCGCCGTGCCCGCGCCGACCACGCCGCCGCCCACGACGAGCACGTCCAGCTCGCGCTCGGCCATGCCCGCCAGTGCCTCGGCTCGCTCCGCCGGCCCCAGAGTCGCTGTCCTCACCGCTGCCTCCCGTGCTCGTCGGGTGTGGTCGCGCTCACATCATGCCCAGATTCTTGTCGCGCGCGCCGACTTCAGCCACCGCCTGTGGACAACACTCCGACGACGGAGGCAGCCCAATACGGCAAATCGGTCATATTTACTCCTAGTCTGACATTGCGCTGCCCCATCTTGTCCACAGGGCTTGCGCCATCGTCCCGCTCCGGCTACAGGGAAGGACGGCTCACGCCATGCCAGCTGATCTCGCCGTCATCGGCCTCGGCCACCTCGGCCTGCCCCTCGCGCAGGCCGCCACCGCAGGCGGCATCGCCACCGTCGGCTACGACCCCGGCCGCGCACCCGAGCTCGCGAGCGGCCGTCTCCCCGGGGACGGCGCCGAAGGAGGCCTCACCGCCGCCGACGTCCGCCGGATGCTCTCCGGCGGCTTCCGGCCGACCACCGACCCCGCCGAGCTCGGCCGGGTGCGCACCGCCGTCATCTGCGCCCCCGCGCCCCGGGCCGCGGACCGCTCGCTCGACCTGGGCCCGGTCGCCGATGCCGCCCGCGCCCTGGCCGCGCGCCTGCGCCCGCACACCACGGTCATCCTGGAGTCCCCCGCGCACCCCGGAACCACGGAGGACTTCCTGCGCCCCCTCCTCGAAGAGGGCTCGGGCCTCAGCGCGGGCCGCGACTTCCACCTCGCCTACTCCCCCGGCCGCCTCGACCCGGGCAGCCGCACCCACGGCTACGCGGGCACCCCCAAGGTCATCGGCGGCCTCACCCCCGCCTGCACCGAGTCCGCCGCCGCCTTCTACGGCCGACTCACCGACAAGGTGGTACGCGCGCGTGGACCACGGGAGGCCGAAACCGTGCACCTCCTGGAGACCAACTACCGCCACGTGAACATGGCGTTGGTCAACGAGATGGCCGTGCTCTGCCACGACCTCGGCATCGACCTGTGGGACGTCATCCGCTGCGCCGAGACCAAGCCCTTCGGCTTCCAGGCCTTCCGCCCGGGCCCCGGCGTCGGCGGCCACGGCGCCCCCCTCGACGTACCGAGCCCGGCCCGCGGCGCCCGCCCGCTGCGCATGGTCGAGCTCGCACAGGAGGTCAACGACCGGATGCCCCGGTATGTCATCCAGCGCGCCGCGACCCTGCTCAACGAACACGGCAAGTCCGCCCGCGGCGCCCGCGTCCTGCTCCTCGGCGTCACCTACAAGCCGGACATCGCCGACCAGCAGGCCGCCCCCGCCCAGGAGATTGCCGTCCGCCTGATGGAGCTCGGCGCCGCCGTCAGCTACCACGATCCGTACGTCGCGCACTGGAGCGTTCTCGGCCATCCGGTGCCCCGCGCGGACACCCTCTACGAAGCGGCGGCCGACGCCGACCTGACGATCCTGCTCCAGCACCACCGCACGTACGACCTGCAAGGCCTGTCGGTGAAAGCCCAACTCCTGCTTGACACCCGGGGCGCGACCCCCGCGGGCGCCGCCCACCGCCTCTGATCCTTCCGCCAACCCACTGGGGCCCGTCCGTCACTGCTGCTACCGTGCGGATCCAGCCATTTCCCGCACACCAGTGCGCTCAGGTCCCAGGGGGAATCCAGATGACGCAGCCCACGCCACCGCCATACGGACAGGACGGTCAGCCCTACGGGGCCCCGCAGCAGCCGTACGGCCAGCCCGGCTACGGCTACCCCCAGCAGCCTCAGCAGCCCTACGGCCAACAGCCGCAGCAGCCCCAGCAGCCGTACGGCCAGCAGCCCTACGCCCCGTTCCCGCCGCAGCAGCAGGGCTACCAGCCCCCCATGACGGTCCCGGCCCCGCCGCCCCCGGCCCGCGACAACGTGGGCCTCGGCCTCGTCGCCGCGTTCGTGACCGCCCTGGTCGCGGCGGGCGTCTACGGAGCGGTCATCGGCGCCACGGAGCGCGAGATCGGCTGGGCCGCGATCGGTGTCGGCGCCCTCGTGGGCCTGGTCGCGGGCAAGGTCGGCGGCCGCAACCCCGCGCTCTCCGTAGTGGCCGCCGTCCTGTCCCTCGGCGCCGTCTACCTGGGCCAGCTGGTCGGCGCGGCCATGGTCGTCGCCGACAAGGTCAACGTCGGCTTCAGCGAGATGTTCTTCGACCACTTCGACCTCCTCCAGGAGGGGTGGAAGGAGGACGCCGACGCCATGACGTTCGTGTTCTTCCAGATAGCCGCGGTCGCGGCGTTCGGCGGCGCGACGCGCGCGGCGCAGTAACC
>NZ_JBHYJH010000212.1:0-13110 GCF_042740445.1 Streptomyces sp. NPDC059003
GGGTCCAGGGGCGGCAGCCCCTGGTTTCGGGAAAGGGGCGGGACTGGGGCGCCCCCCGCGAGGGCGCACAGGCGCACGGTGAGGCGCCCCGCCAGGTGTGCGTTCGCACGAGATGCAGCCTCGTGCGAACGCACCCTAGGGCCAGACCCCCGCACACCCCTACGGTGTGCCCCGTGCGACCGAGCCAGCCCACTCCCCCCTTCGACTTCCCCGCCGCCCGCAGACTGCGCGAGGCGCTGGGCATGGCGCCCGGGCACGTCGCGTACGGCATGCGGGCGAGCTACGGACTCAGCCACATCACGCCGGACACGATCACCGCGTGGGAACGCGGGCTCGCCACCCCGGACGCCGCCGAACTCGCCGCGCTCGCCGCCACGTTGTGGTGCTCGCCCGGCGAGCTGATGGGCGCGCCGACGACGCTGCGGGAGCACCGCCTCACGCGCGGCCTCGCCCCGGAGGACGTGGCGCGCGGCGCGGGCGTGGAGATCCAGGCGTATCTGCGGATGGAGGAGACGAACGAGTGGCGCGGCAGCGACCGCCAGTCCGCCGCGCTCGCACGCACGCTCCAGCTGTCGCTTCCGGACTTCATCACGGTCACGGGCCGCGCGGGCGACCTCGCGGAGCTGCTGCGCAGCGCGGTGACCACGCGCTGGCAGGGGTACACCCGGCCGGTCGGCAAGCTCCTGGCCGTCGACAAGCGGACCGTCGAGGGCCCGCTGCGGCGGCTGCACGAGGAGTACCAGTCGCGGATGGTGCGCACGCTGAGCTGGGGCGGCGGCGCGAGCGCGGACGCGTCGGGGCACGCGGGCCAGGACTTCCTCGACCGGATCCTGGACCACTTCTGGTCCCTGGTCCCGGAACTGAGGGGCTGACCCGGCCGAGGCACTGAGGGGCTGACCGGCGTACGGACGTCAGCCGCCGTCGTGCCGCCGCTTCCGCGCCTTGATCCGCGCCGCCCGGCCCGCGTGCGTCGTGGTGAAGGCCTGGGCCAGCTGCGTGGCCAGGGCGGCGAAGACGCCCACCGCGAGGAGCCCGTACGGGATCGTGAAGAGCCTGCCGAGACCGGTGGCGGGAGCCAGGTCCCCGTACCCGATCGTCAGCCCGGTGCACACCGCGAAGTAGAAGGAGTCGAGGACGCCCCACCCCTCCTGATGCGCGTAGAAGAGGGTGGCCGAGGTCCACAGCAGCGCCAGCGTCCACGCCGTTCCCCGGAACGCGGGCCTCCCCCACGCCGTGCGCAGCGCGCCGCCGAGCCGCACGAACATGATCACAAGACCGAACACGCCCGCACCGTAGCCCTCGCGGGGCGCGGGCGCCCGAAGGAACGGCGCGGGCTCGGCCGTAACCGCCTAGAAGACCGACTCCGCCTCGTCCATCCGGTCCTTCGGGACCGTCTTCAGCTCCTGCACCGCCTCCGCGAGCGGCACCATCTCGATGTCCGTGCCGCGCAGCGCGGTCATGCGGCCGTAGTCGCCGCGGTGGACGGCCTCGACGGCGTGCCAGCCGAAGCGGGTGGCGAGGACGCGGTCGTACGCCGTCGGCGTGCCGCCGCGCTGGACGTGGCCGAGGATGACCGGCTTGGCCTCCTTGCCGAGCCGCTTCTCCAGCTCGTACGCGAGGGCCGTGCCGATGCCCTGGAACCGCTCGTGGCCGAACTGGTCGATGGCGCCCTTGCCGTAGTCCATCGTGCCGTCGGCGGGGTGCGCGCCCTCGGCGACGCAGATCACGGCGAACTTCTTGCCGCGCGCGAAGCGCTCCTCGACCATCTTGACCAGGTCGGCCGGGTCGAAGGGGCGCTCAGGCAGGCAAATGCCGTGGGCGCCGCCCGCCATGCCGGACTCCAGGGCGATCCAGCCGGCGTGGCGGCCCATGACCTCGACGACCATGACGCGCTGGTGGGACTCGGCCGTGGTCTTGAGGCGGTCCATGGCCTCGGTGGCGACGCCGACGGCCGTGTCGAAGCCGAAGGTGCGGTCCGTGGCGGAGATGTCGTTGTCGATGGTCTTGGGCACGCCGACGACCGGCACCCCGGCCTCGTGCAGCATCCGCGCCGCGGTCAGCGTGCCCTCGCCGCCGATCGGGATGAGCGCGTCGAAGCCGCTCTTCTCGATGAGCTCCTTGGCGTTGTGGCAGGCGGCGCGGAAGCGGGCCCGCTCCAGGCGGGAGGAGCCCAGGATCGTTCCGCCGCGGGCCAGGATGCCGCTGACCGCGTTCAGGTCGAGGGGGCGGTAGCGCCCGTCGAGCAGGCCCGCGTACCCGTCCTCGAAGCCGATGACCTCGTCGCCGTAGTTCGTGACCGCTCGGTGCACGACCGACCGGATCACTGCGTTCAGGCCCGGGCAGTCGCCGCCCGCGGTGAGAATTCCGATACGCATCGCGCTGTGTCTCCTGCTCGCTGTTGTTACTTGTGAGCCGGTCCGATTGTTCCACGCCCCCGGTGGGGCCGCCGCCCATCGTCCGGCCTGCGACCTAGCCAGCCGCAGAGGTATTGTCAAGAGGGCACAGCCAACAATATCGGGTGTTTTTCCGGCGCTGCCGGAGCTGCCCTCCCCTCCTGACCAGCGAATCCACGCCGGCGAGGCACTGAAGAACCGCCGAAGGCACAGAAGAAACGGAGAGCACGCGTGACGCGCAGCGTGTACGTGACCGGGATCGACCGGGGAGACGGCCGGCAGGTCGTCGAGCTGGGAGTCATGGAGCTCCTGACCCGTCAGGTCGACCGCGTGGGCGTCTTCCGCCCGCTCGTCCACGACGGACCCGACCGCCTCTTCGAGCTGCTCCGCGCCCGCTACCGGCTCGCGCAGGACCCGGCGTCGGTGTACGGCATGGACTACCACGAGGCGTCCGCGCTGCAGGCCGAGAAGGGCACCGACGAGCTGGTCTCCCGGCTCGTCGACCGCTTCCACGAGGTCGCGCGCCACTACGACGTGGTGCTCGTTCTCGGCACGGACTTCGCCGCCACGCAGCTCCCCGACGAGCTGTCCCTGAACGCCCGGCTCGCAAACGAGTTCGGCGCGTCCGTACTCGCCGTCGTCGGCGGCAAGGACCAGGACGCCGAGTCGGTGCGCGCCGAGACCCGCAACGCGTACCGCGCGTACGACAGCCTGGGCTGCGACGTCCTCGCGATGGTCGCCAACCGGGTCGCCCCCGCCGACCGCGACCAGATACACGAGCGCCTGGAGGCCCGCCTCCCGGTCCCCTGCTACGTCCTGCCCGACGAGCCCGCCCTGTCCGCGCCGACCGTCGCGCAGATCAACCAGTCCCTGGGCGGCACGGTGCTGCTCGGCGACGACTCGGGGCTCGCCCGTGACACGCTCGACTTCGTCTTCGGCGGCGCGATGCTGCCGAAGGTCCTCAAGGCCCTGACCCCGGGCTGCATGGTCGTGACCCCCGGCGACCGCGCGGACATCGTCGTGGGCGCCCTGGCCGCGCACAGCGCGGGCACGCCGCCCATCGCGGGCGTCCTGCTCACCCTGAACGAGCAGCCGGGCCCGGAGATCCTGCGCCTCGCCGACCGCCTCGCGCCCGGCACGCCCGTGATCGCGGTCACCGGCGGCTCCTTCCCGACGGCGGCCGAACTGTTCGCCCTTGAGGGCAAGCTGAACGCCGCGACGCCGCGCAAGGCGGAGACGGCGCTCGGCCTCTTCGAGCGGTACGTCGACACCGCGAACCTCCTGAAGCTCCTCTCGGTGTCCGGCAGCGACCGCGTCACGCCGATGATGTTCGAGCACAAGCTCCTGGAGCGGGCCCGCGCCGACCGCCGTCGCGTCGTCCTGCCCGAGGGCACCGAGGAGCGCGTCCTGCGCGCCGCCGACGTGCTCCTGCGCCGCGGCGTGTGCGACCTGACGCTGCTCGGCCCGGAGGAGGCCATCCGCAAGAAGGCCGCCGACCTCGGCATCAACCTCGCCGACTCGCAGATCGTCGACCCGCAGACGTCCGAGCTCCGCCAGCGCTTCGCCGAGGAGTACGCCCGCCTGCGCGCCCACAAGGGCGTGACGGTGGAGCTGGCGTACGACGTCGTGGCGGACGTGAACTACTTCGGCACCCTGATGGTGCAGGGCGGGCTCGCCGACGGCATGGTGTCGGGCTCGGTGCACTCCACCGCCGCCACGATCCGCCCCGCCTTCGAGATCATCAAGACCAAGCCGGACGCGTCGATCGTCTCGTCCGTCTTCTTCATGTGCCTGGCCGACAAGGTCCTCGTGTACGGCGACTGCGCGGTCAACCCCGACCCGAACGCCGAGCAGCTCGCGGACATCGCCGTCCAGTCGGCCGCGACGGCCGCGCAGTTCGGCGTCGAGCCGCGCATCGCGATGCTGTCGTACTCCACCGGCACGTCCGGCTCGGGCGCCGACGTCGACAAGGTCCGCGAGGCCACCGAGCGGGTGCGGGCGTCCCGCGCCGACCTCAAGATCGAGGGCCCGATCCAGTACGACGCGGCCGTCGAGCCGTCCGTGGCGGCCACCAAGCTGCCCGGCTCCGACGTCGCGGGCCAGGCCAGCGTGCTGATCTTCCCCGACCTGAACACCGGCAACAACACCTACAAGGCCGTGCAGCGCTCGGCCGGCGCCATCGCCGTCGGCCCGGTCCTCCAGGGCCTGCGCAAGCCCGTCAACGACCTGTCCCGCGGCGCGCTCGTCCAGGACATCGTCAACACGGTCGCCATCACGGCGATCCAGTCCCAGACCCCCACCGAGAAGGCCCCCCAGTGAGCTCCACCCGTGTCCTCGTCCTCAACTCCGGCTCGTCGTCGCTGAAGTACCAGCTGCTCGACATGGCCGACGGCAGCCGGCTCGCGGTGGGCCTCGTCGAGCGCATCGGCGAGGAGACCTCGCGCCTGAAGCACACCCCGCTGACGGGCGGCGGCACCGAGCGGGAGCGCACCGGCGCCATCGCCGACCACGAGGCCGCCCTGAAGGCGGTCGCTGAGGAGCTGACCGCGGACGGCCTCGGCCTCGACTCCCCCGAGCTGGCCGCGATCGGCCACCGGGTCGTGCACGGCGGCAAGCACTTCACCGAGCCGACGGTGATCGACGACGCCGTGCTCGCCGAGATCGAGCGGCTCATCCCGGTGGCCCCGCTGCACAACCCGGCCAACCTGACGGGCATCCGCACGGCCCAGGCCCTGCGCCCCGACCTGCCCCAGGTCGCCGTCTTCGACACCGCCTTCCACACGACGATGCCGGAGTCGGCGGCCCGGTACGCGATCGACGTGGCGACCGCCGACGAGCACCGGGTGCGGCGCTACGGCTTCCACGGCACGTCGCACGCGTACGTGTCGCGGGCGACCGCGGAGCTGCTCGGCAAGGCCCCGCAGGACGTGAACGTCATCGTCCTGCACCTCGGCAACGGCGCGTCCGCGTCCGCCGTGCGCGGCGGCCGGTGCGTGGACACCTCCATGGGCCTCACCCCGCTTGAGGGGCTTGTGATGGGGACCCGTTCGGGAGATCTGGACCCGGCGGTGATCTTCCATCTGGCGCGCGTCGGCGGCCTTTCCATCGACGAGATCGACACGCTTCTCAACAAGAAGAGCGGCCTTATCGGCCTGTGCGGCGACAACGACATGCGGGAGATCCGCCGCCGCGTCGACGAAGGCGACGAACAGGCGCAGCTCGCCTTCGACATCTACATTCACCGGCTCAAGAAGTACATCGGCGCCTATTACGCGGTACTCGGCCGGGTGGACGCGATCGCGTTCACGGCCGGTGTCGGGGAGAACGCGGCGCCGGTGCGGGCCGCCGCCGTCGCGGGCCTGGAGGAGCTGGGCCTCGCGGTGGACGGCGCGCTGAACTCCGTACGGAGCGACGAGCCGCGCCTGATCTCGCCCGAGTACGCCCGGGTGAAGGTCGCCGTCGTGCCGACCGACGAGGAACTGGAAATCGCCTCGCAGACTTATGCACTGGTCGAGCGGCTTTGATATGCGGCTCCGCGGCGCGGGCAACTGAGCACCCGCCCGCCCATTTGTATCTTCCGCCAGATGGAATATTCCGTAGCGAAACAAACCGATAGGATCGCCCCATGCGCCGTTCCAAAATCGTCTGCACGCTGGGCCCCGCCGTCGACTCCGAAGACCAGCTCGTCTCGCTGATCGAGGCGGGCATGAATGTGGCCCGCTTCAATTTCAGCCATGGCACGCACGCCGAGCACCAGGGCCGGTACGACCGCGTCCGTGCCGCCGCGGAGCGCACCGGCAAGGCCGTCGGCGTCCTGGCCGACCTCCAGGGCCCCAAGATCCGCCTGGAGACCTTCGCCGAGGGTCCCGTCGAGCTGGTGCGCGGTGACGAGTTCACCATCACCACCGAGGACGTGCCCGGCGACAAGTCGATCTGCGGGACGACGTACAAGGGCCTGCCCGGCGACGTCACCAAGGGCGACCAGGTCCTCATCAACGACGGCAACGTCGAGCTGAAGGTCGTCGAGATCGAAGGACCGCGCGTCAAGACGATCGTCGTCGAGGGCGGCGTCATCTCGGACCACAAGGGCATCAACCTGCCCGGCGCGGCCGTGAACGTCCCCGCCCTGTCCGAGAAGGACATCGACGACCTGCGCTTCGCCCTGAAGATGGGCTGCGACATGGTCGCCCTGTCCTTCGTGCGCGACGCGAACGACGTGAAGGACGTCCACAAGGTGATGGACGAGGAGGGCCGCCGGGTCCCCGTCATCGCCAAGGTGGAGAAGCCGCAGGCCGTCGAGAACATGGCGGACGTCGTGGCGGCGTTCGACGGCGTCATGGTCGCGCGCGGCGACCTGGCCGTCGAGTACCCGCTCGAGAAGGTCCCGATGGTGCAGAAGCGCCTCGTGGAGATGTGCCGCCGCAACGCCAAGCCGGTGATCGTCGCGACCCAGATGATGGAGTCGATGATCACCAACTCCCGCCCCACGCGCGCCGAGGCGTCTGACGTCGCCAACGCGATCCTGGACGGCGCGGACGCGGTGATGCTGTCGGCCGAGTCGAGCGTGGGCGCGTACCCGATCGAGACGGTCAAGACGATGTCGAAGATCGTCGCCGCCGCCGAGCAGGAGCTGCTCTCCAAGGGCCTGCAGCCCCTGGTCCCCGGCAAGAAGCCGCGCACGCAGGGCGGTTCGGTGGCCCGCGCCGCCTGCGAGATCGCCGACTTCCTCGACGGCAAGGCCCTGGTCGCCTTCACCAAGTCCGGTGACACGGCCCGCCGTCTGTCCCGCTACCGCGCGGCCCAGCCGATCCTGGCCTTCACCACCGACCAGGAGACCCGCAACCAGCTCACGCTGAGCTGGGGCGTCGAGTCCTTCGTCGTGCCGCACGTGGACAACACCGACGCGATGGTCGAGCTCGTCGACGCCGAGCTGCTCAAGCTCAAGCGCTACAACGAGGGCGACACCATGGTCATCACGGCCGGTTCGCCCCCCGGCGTCCCCGGCACCACGAACATGGTCCGGGTCCACCACCTGGGCAACGGCTGCCGCGACTAGCGCTGCCGCGCGTACGAGAAGGAGGGTGCCCCCGGCCGGGGGCACCCTCCTTCTCGTTGCGGCTCGTTGCGGCTCGTTGCGGCTCAGTCGGTGATCGACTGGTGCAGGCCCGGGATGGTGAGCTCGCCGCCGAACTGGCCGGCCTGCTGGACCTTCACGTCGGTGAAGTAGATCAGCGGGATGTTCAGGGGCGGCGGGTGCTCCGGGTCGAACGTGACCGGGATCAGGCCGAACAGATTGCCCGAGATCCGCTCCGTGTACATCGTCGTGTCCCCGCCCCGGATCGTGGACGTGGAGCCCTTGGCGGCCTGTACGTGGTACTTCTTGCCGCCGGGCCCCTCGACGATCTGGTGCAGGTCGCCGATGTCCGTGCCGCCGCTGATGACGTACTTCAGCGCCTGCTTGGTCTGGCCGTTGGGCATCTTCAGGTTCACGACGCCCTGGTAGTCGGAGCCCTTGAGCAGCAGGGAACTGGCCTCCAGGTGCCACGGCTGGTTCGGGATCGGCGCGGCCGGCTGCTCGTCGTCGCCCGCGACCTTCTTCTCCACGACGCACGGGAACGGCTTCTTGCCGTTCGCGTCCGGGGCCATGGGGTCCTTGGACTCCTCGGGCTCCGGCTCGTCCGTGGCCTTGTCGTCGGCGTCGTCCTTCGCCTTGTCCTCGGCGTCGTCCGTCTTGTCCTCGGCCTCGTCCTTCGCCTTGTCGGCGGGGTCGTCGGCGCGCTCGGTCGGCTCGTCCGACGTGTCGTCACCGGTCCTGCCGTCGTCGGCCTTGTCGTCACCGGTCCGGCCGTCGCGGGAGCCGGTGTCCTTGTCGTCCGTCGGGTCGGACGGCTTCGGGGACTCCTTGTCGGCACCGTCGTCGGCGTCGGCGTCGCCGGGCGTGAGGACGTCCTTGATGGCGTCGCCGAGGCCCAGCGGGTCGAGCGGGTTGCGGGTCTCGGTGGGCTCGGGCTTCGGCTCGGGCTCGGCGTCGGCCTTCGCGTCCGGCTCGGCGTCGGCGGACGGCGACGGCGTGGACGTGGGCGTGGGCTCCGGCTTATCGGTCCCGGCTCCCCCGTCGTCCCCGTCGTCCTTGTGCCGATCCGCCTCGTCCTCGCGGGCCTTCGCGGCCTTGTCCTTCGCGTCCTGCTCGGCCTTGTCCTTCGCGTCCTGCTCGGCCTTGTCCTTGGCGGCCTTCTCGGCGTCGGCCTCGGCCTTCTCCTTCTCCGCGTCCTTGGACTGCTCGTCCGGGGCCGTGACGCAGGGGCCGTCCTGGAAGGGGTTCTCGGGCACGCCCGGCTTCGCCTGGGCGAGCTGCGGCGTCAGGCCCATGCCCATGAGGACGGCGGTCGGCATGGCGGCGATCGCTATCGCCTTGCCCGCGGGCACCTGAAGGCGGGTGAACAGCGGCTTCTTGGGGGCCGCGTGCCGCGGCCCCGTTCTCACACGGGATGTGACCGCATCGGTCCCGCGGCGCACCTCGTCAGTCGGCACGGTGCCTCCCGTTCGTCCCGTTGGCCGGGCTCGTTCCTGACAAGTCCTCTGTCGCTCCGCCCGCGCCGGGCACCGCCCCGTTCGCGGCTCCCGCGGCCGCGGGAGCCGGGGCCCCGGTGCCGAGGTCGCCCGTGTCCAGGGCCTTCGCGCGCCGCTTCGAGCGCTTCACCGGCTTGTCGGACACCCAGGAGATGCCGAGCGCGCCGCCGATGAGGGCGAGCAGGAAGCCCATGACGAAGCCGCCGAAGTTGGACACCACCAGGGAGACCAGGGCGAGCAGAATCGCCGCGACGCCCGCGAACACGCGGGACTGCGGCTGGAACCACATGGTCAGGCCGAGCACGACCAGGAGCACGCCGATGATCAGCGATCCGGCTCCGGCGGTCGTCGCCATCCGGATGGTCATCGTGCCGAGCGTGAGATTCGCGTACGGGAAGTACATGATCGGGATGCCGCCGAGCAGCGTCAGCAGGCCACCCCAGAACGGGCGCTGACCGCGCCACCCTCGGAACGATCGGCGCATCCGCCCCAGCTTGCCGCCAGGGCCCACGTGCGCTTCTGCGCTCATGTCGTACAGCTCCTCGGAATGGCGTTTGGTTCTGTGTGTGCGGATTCGGGCACGGGGACGGCTGCTGGAGAGTGAAGAGGTGAGCGCCCCCGCGCCCGGCCGTGTCAACGCAACGAGTGCGGATCAGAGTGAGGCGTGGGTTGCCTCAGTAGCACTCGTGCTTGCCCTTCGAGACCGACATGTGCAGGCCGGAGAGCTTGAAGGTGCCGGCGCTGGTCGCCCAGGCGCGCTGCTTGACGTCGGTGAAGCGCACCTTGTCGGCCTGCTGCGCGAACGAGTCCGGGACGTACTGCTTGCCCGGCTTGTCCTGCGGGTTGGGGCCGGGGCCCTTCGTCGTGCGGTCGACCGAGACGCCGATGTCGACGTTGGTGAACGTCGCGTTGGCGCGCAGGTCGTCGGCGTCGATGAAGAGCTTCTTCGCCTCGACGCGCGGACCGCCCTCGCCACCGGCCTTGAGCTTCATCGACACATCGCCGAAGAGCGGGACCGGAACGACCACGGACTGACAGAGATTGGTGATCTTCGCCGAGTCCATACCGACGACGGCGACCGGGTGGTGGCCCGAGTTGCCGGCGTCCATCGCTCCGTACTGGACGAATCCCGTACCGTCGAGCTGCTTGGCGGTCACCTTGAACTGCTGACCGGACACACTGAACGATGCCGCGAGCGCACCCTGCGAGAGGGCCACGCCTATCGCGGCCGTCGCCGCGACGCTCGGCACCATGACCACGGCGAACCGCTTCCATCTGGTTCCGCCACGAGCCACGGACTCCATGACTTTCCTCCTTCTCGGACGTACATCTCCGCCCTTCGCCGGTCCCTTTCGGGCGGTCGGCCGAGCGGGGATGGGAGAAGTGCTACGTCCTCGGTAACAGGAGAGCGCCTGCGTGGTCGCAGGCGCGTCGCGCCTCGATCACCGGCGATCACCCCCGAGCGACAACCACTGGTCGCGCCTGACGCATCACGCACAACCTTGCTGGACAGGCCCTGTCGCCGAAGGCGCAGAGACCCCCCTGTCCCAGGTCGGCGACGGCGCCGCCGGCCTGCTCGGTGGGGACCCAGAAATCCCGTCTCCCGATTGGCTGTCGGGCTGCGGGCAATGGACCGAGCGTGGCCGATCGTGGTGCATTCTCGGCGCCCGCACAAGGGGGTTCGTTACTCGCTGGTAACGGGCGGATAACCGAACCACGACCGCTCGACATCGATCAGCAACAGACGGTGGTGTCAACCGAGGGGCAAGATCGGCATATTGACGAACAGAGTCGGACAGATCACCGCCCTCCTCTTACTCCAAGTAACAGTGGCCGCGTTTACCAAGATTTGGTAAAACGCGGCCACTGTGGCACTGCTTGCGCAGAGTTTTCACTTGAGTAACAGCGAACGGCGGTTCCGCGTCCGCTCAGCGCACCGTCAGAACGGCACGAACGTCACAACAGACCGCACAACGGCCCGCACAACGGCCCGCTGTCGGAGCATGACGTCAGCACCGCCCGCCGGGACGGCCCGTCAGAACAGCACGCGGGCGAGCGCCGTACGCGCCGCCGTCACCCGCGGATCGTCAGCGCCGACCACCTCGAAGAGTTCGAGCAGCCGCACCCGCGCGGCGTCCCGGTCCTCGCCCGCGGTGCGCTTGACCGCGTCGATCAGGCGGCCGAAGGCGTCCTCGACGTGCCCGCCGACCAGGTCGAGGTCGGCGGCCGCGATCTGGGCCGCCGCGTCGCCCGGCTTCTCGGCGGCGTCCTTGCGGACCGCCGCCGGGTCCATGTCCTGCACGCGCTGGAGCAGTTCGGCCTGGGCGAGGCCGAGCTTGGCCTCCGTGTTGCCGGGGTCGTCGCTCAGCACGTTCTGGTACGCGCGGACGGCGCCGCCCAAGTCGCCCGCGTCCAGGGCCTGGACGGCCGCGGCGAGCGCCGCGTCGTGCGGTCCCGCCGGGGCGGCCGCGGGCTGCGGGGCGCCTTCGCCGCCCTCGGCGTCCGGGTCGACGACGATGCCGGTGAGCCCGAAGCGCTCCTCGGCGACCTGGACCAGCTGGTCGAGGGTCTGGCGGATCTGCGCCTCGGGGGCCGCGCCCTGGAAGAGGGGCAGGGCCTGCCCGGCCACCACCGCGAACACCGCCGGGATGCCCTGCACCCCGAACTGCTGCATCAGGAGCTGGTTCGCGTCGACGTCGATCTTCGCGAGGACGAAGCGGCCGTTGTACTCCTGCGTGAGGCGCTCGAGGAGCGGGCTCAGCTGCTTGCACGGCTCGCACCACTCGGCCCAGAAGTCGATGACGACGGGGACCTCGGTGGAACGCTGCAGTACGTCGCGCTCGAAGCCCGCCTCGTCTACGTCGATGACAAGGCTCGCGGGGGACACCGCTCCGCCGCCGCCCTGCCTGGCCGCTTCGGCGCGCGCCTGCTCCGCCTTGGCCTTGGCCTCCTGGGCCGCCTTCACGGCGGCGAGGTCGACGACTCCGCTCATGGACATGTTCCGTGGCTGCATGAGTACATCCTCCCCCAACACGTACGCGAACCGTGCCCGTCCGTAGCCCCCCGCCGGATTGCGGGGCTGACGGACGAACCCGGTTCAAGGTCCCGAGGAGGACCAAATGTGTCGCGCGGAGTCCCCACCCCGCGCCGATTGCGGGGTCCCCACCCCGCGCTGTGGCTGCCGCCCCCTGGGGCGGTTTGTGCTTCGCTCGCAGCGTCCGCGTCCGTACGGGGCCGTGGCTCCGCCGTACTCCGCTTTCGCTACGGGTCGTAGCGTAACTGGAGGACGCGCGGCGCGGCACCGGGCGTCGGGTGATCTCCCTCACTCGCGCCTGGCCATCGTCACCGTACTCGCCGGTATGGTCGCGGGCATGCAGAGCCGCAGCACACCGCCCACGCGCGCCGGAGGCCGCCCGCGCAGCGCCGAGGCGGACACCGCCATCCTCGAAGCGACCCGGCAGGCCCTCGTCGACCTCGGCTGGACGAAGCTGACCCTCAGCGACGTGGCCACGCGGGCGGGGGTCGCCAAGACCACGCTCTACCGCCGGTGGGCGGGCAAGAGCGAGCTGGTCGTGGACGCGGTGGCCGAGCTCTTCGACGAGTTGGAGCTGCCGGACAACGGCAGCCTCGCCTCGGACATCGAGGGTGTGGTGCTGCAGTTCGCGGACCTGCTCGGGCGGCCCGAGACGAAGACCGCGCTGATGGCGGTGGTCGCCGAGTCCACGACGGACGCGCCGCTGCGGGAGCGGGTGCGGGGGTCCATCGTGGACCGGCAGAAGCGGCTCGTTCTCCAGGGGCGGGCTCGGGCGCAGGCGCGGGGCGAACTGCCCGTCGAGGCGGACCCCATGACTGCGGCCCGCACCGCGGACCTCATCTTCGATGTCATTGCCGGGGCCGTGGTCCACCGTGCGCTTGTCAGCGCGGAGCCGGTCGACGCCGAGTGGGCTCGGCGCTTCACCCTTCTCCTCCTGGGCGGCCTGGCAGCAGCCTCCACGCGCGCCCCCGAGCCCCCCTGACCCCCTGGGGGCTCCGCCCCCGGACCCCCTCCCCTCCGGCGCTCCGCGCCTCGCCCTCAAACGCCGGGCAGGCTATTTCCCCCACCCGCCCGCCCTTCTCCAGGGGCTCCGCCCCCGGACCCCCTTCTTTC